>JAUSMA010000009.1 GCA_030645475.1 Nitrospirota bacterium | reverse complement strand
TGCCGTCCGCAAGGCGTAAATCTGGCACCGGTCTTCGTAGGTGATCCGACGATATGTGCGCATCAGTAACCCCTTGGTGTGCCAAGAGGTTACTCCATCACGCCGTCGTTGACGTTATGCACTGGCTACTTGAATCCGCGTGATATTATCTCTGCCTACCCGCTCTTTAATCAGACACAGTTTTTCCAGGTGGCTACTCTTTGTAATTCCCTCACGACCGAAATTCCCAAATAGCTTATGAAGGCTTTCATGTAGTGCCGAAGCAAAGTGATTTCCAAGCCCACTTCCCCTATTACCGGATGCCGTGAATCCCAACCATGTTTGTTTCACCTCTGGAAACCTAAACCATGCCCTTATGAGACCAGGGTCAAGATGGCCACTGTCCGATTTTTCTCTCAGAAACGTCAGGTATTTAATAATTTCTTGATGGAGCGCTTGATACTTAGCCTTCTTACTGTTGAAGAGTAAGAAGGGATCAATAAAAAGAGGGAGATCTGTAACCAGGGAAATGTCGAAAGCCCCATATTGTTGGAGCGCTTCTGGAGATATCTTAAAACATTCTGAAAAGTAGCCACTCATAGGACGCAGGCTACGACTGGCTAGCATTAGGTGTCAACTCAAGAGAGCTGGCAGTAGCAGCATTTTCAAGTTGGGCGGTCAGAGAGGAAATCCGTGTTATTTTCCATCCGAGTTTACCCGTATCCTATCCATCCCATATAGATGATTCTATTCACGATGACGGGTGGCCTGAATCGGTCTCCCACTGCGCGCATTGAGGGAGCACATTCTGATCGTGCGGCCTCAGCGAGCACAGGAGACCGATCAGGCCGCTATAATGCTCCTTCCAAGCTCGCTCGCTTCCCCATCTCCCCCTAGGGCGAGATGATTTCCCAGCGGGTGGCGCTGACCTGGGAGCCCAGCCGCCTGCAGCGGGGCCCCACACCGGGCGGGGTGCGAAGCCGGCTGGGCTGGTCAGCGACAGGACCCGCTCTTTCTCCTCTCTGGAATTTTTCCCCTCCCCTCTGGAATTTCTCCCCATCTTTCAACTCGTCGCTCGTATCTCGTCGTTCGTCGCTCGCAAGACGTTAACCACTCAACTCACCGTTATAGTTAAGTATTCCCGTTAGACCATCCCATTCTTCGCGCCCGGCACAATCCCTGCGATATCCCCTCCTATATATATATGGTGACGCACCCCTCCATCCTCTTGATCGAAGACAGCCCAGGCGAATGCGAACTCTTTCACCTCGCGCTCGCCCAAACCGGCATCAATGTCACCCTCTATATCGAACAGGACGCCGAAGCGGCCTTCCGATTCTTAAATCACCTGGCAGCCCATGTCCCTGGATGTTCCCCTGGCGAGGCGGCTGGTGTGGTCTCCACTGCGCGCATTGAGGGAGCACATTCTGATCGTGCGCACTCAGCGAGCACAGAGACCATGCCAGCCGCCTCGCCATCCCTGCCCGCACTTATCTTGCTCGATCTGAATCTCCGCGGCCAGGACGGATGCGACTTCTTAAAGCGGCTCCGATCCGATCCCCGCTTCACCGCGCTCCCCGTCGTCATCTTCACCACCTCCGACGATCCAATCGATATCGCCCGCTGTTATGCGAGCGGCGCGAACGGTTATGTGGTAAAACCAGGCACCTTTGCCGAACTCGTTCAATGTATTCACGATATCTGCCGGTACTGGATAGATAGAAACCGCGTTCTTCCTATGATCGGAACTCCATGCTGACCCGCGCCTCGCTCAAAAACCCCTACGCCGTCTTTGCGCTCTGCATGATCATGCTCGTCCTCGGGGGCGTGTCCTATCAGAAGATGCGGGTGGACATCTTCCCCGAGATCAAGATCCCGACCATCCTCGTCACCACCTTCTACCGCGGCTTGAGCCCCACCGAAATGGAAGGCGCGATTACGCTCAAGATGGAGCAGCGGTTCGTCGAAGCGAGCTACGTCGAACATATCGAATCCCAGTCGCTCGCCGGGATGAGCTACATCAAAGTCTTCTTCCAGCCCGAATACAGCATCGATTCGGCCCAGTCGGAACTGACCAGCCTAGCCTACAGCATCATCCGGCTGCTTCCACCCGGCGTCTATCCCCCCTCCGTCTATAAATTCGGCGTGGCGAGCCTGCCGGTGGGACTTCTCTCCGTGAGCAGCGAGACGCTTGGTGCGAAAGAAATTCGCGATCTCGCCTATTTCAATATCCGTCAGCAGATCGCCACTATCCCCGGCATTTCGTTCGGCCCCCCCCTGGGCGGCAAGGTCAGGCAGATCACCGTCTTCCTCGATCAGCAGCGGATGATGGCCCGCGACGTGTCCCCCTCCGACGTCGTCAAAGCCGTCAATTCCCAGAGCGCCATCATCCCGGCCGGCAACATGAAGATCGGCGATCTGGACTATTACGTCTATTCGAACAGCCTCATCGAGGCGGTCGACAAGATCAACGACATCCCCATCAAGATCGTGAACGGCACGCCGATCTTCGTGCGCGACATCGGCACGGCGGCCGACAGCGCCGCGATCCAAACCTCGATCGTGCGGGTGAACGGGCGCGAGGCCACCTATATCCCCATCACCAGGCAGGAGGGGGCCAATACGCTGGAAGTGACGGACGGCATCCGCGCCAAGCTCTCGAAGCTGACGGAGATTCCTTCCGGCACCACGGTCAAATTCATCTACGACCAGTCCCTCTATATCCGGCAGGCAATTGCCAATCTGCAGAAGGAAGGCTTGTTGGGCGCGGTGCTGGCAGGGCTGATGATCTATTTCTTTCTCAGCAGCATCAAGGCGGCGCTCGTCGTTGGACTAGCGATTCCCCTCTCGCTCACCGCGGCCCTCGTCGCGCTCTATTTGACCGGCCAGAGCGTGAACATCATGACGCTCGGCGGATTGGCGCTGGTGATCGGCACTCTGTTGGACAACAACATCGTCGTGCAGGAGAACCTGCATCGCCATCTGGAGATGGGGAAAGACGGCCGCTCCGCAGCGGAAGACAGCGCGACAGAACTGACACTCCCGATTCTGGTCGCCACGATCTGCATCCTGATCGTGTACCTCCCCATTCTGTTCTTCACCGGCATCATCAAATTTCTCTTCGTGCCGCTGGCCATGACCGTGGCCTTTGCCATGCTCGCCGATTATGCGGTCTCGATGTCTGTGACGCCGGTGCTCCTCGCCTACTTTTATTCGAAGGGCCATGGCGGGGACGGCACGGAAGAAAGCTCCGCCTCCACCGGCTGGTTCCGCTATGTCCTGGCTGTGTATGTCCCGCTGTTGCGGACGGGCCTGCGCTTCAAGCCGGTCGTGATCGGCCTGGCCCTCCTCGCCCTCATCGGCACCGCCCTCCTCCTGGTCCCCCGCCTCCATACGGAATTCTTCCCGCGGATCGATGCGGGCAATTTCACCATGCACATCTCGGCGCCGGAAGGGTCGCGGATCGAAAAGACCACGGCGATTGTCGCGCAGATCGAGAAACTGGTGCAGGAGACCATCCCGAAAGGCGACCTGGAAGAGGTCATCTCCAACACGGGGCTTTATTTCGGCGATGCGGCCCGGTTCGCACCGAACACCGGCAACCACACAGCCTTTCTCCTGGTGAACCTCGTGACCGGCCACGAAGGCCGCACGGACGACTACATCGCCACGTTACGAACCAGGCTGCACCAAAACCTGCCAGGCGTCGAAGTCTCCTTTCAGACCGGCGGCATCATCAGCGATGTGCTGAACTTCGGCTTGCGTGCGCCGATCGACATTCAGGTGAAGGGGCCGACGCTCGACGTCATCCGGTCGGTGGCGGAAGAGATTCAGCAGAAAGTCGCGCGGGTGCCGAACACAGTGGATGTGCGAATCAAGCAGGGCAAGAGCTACCCGGAAATGCACATCGACGTAGATCGCACCAAGGCCGCCTACTACGGCATTGCGCAGGATCGTGTGATCATCGACGTGATCACCGGCATCAGCTCGAACATCGCGCTCAGCCCTAATTTCTGGCTCGACCCGAAGACTGCCAACGGCTATTTCCTACTGGCGCAGTATCCGGAACAGTCCCTGACCAGCACCGAGGACCTGCTCAACATCCCGATCATCGGCGCCCGCACGCAACTCCGGTCCATGTCTTCGCTGACCACGACCGGCGCAAGCGGCTCCACGATGGCGCTCCAGAACACCCCCTTCGCCGGGCGGCAGATGGAACTGTCCAGCGGCAACTATGCCTCCGGTGATGAACGGCGGGGACCGCCCGTGCTCCTCCGGGATGTGGCGTCCCTCTCCTTCAAGACCGGCCCGGACTCCGTGGACCATTACGACCTGTCCCGCTTGATCGACGTCTTGATCACCCCCGTCGGCAACGACCTGGGCCATGTCGCGAAAGACATTGAAGCAGTCCTGGCGACCATCCAGCTCCCGAAGGATGTGACCTTGCAGCTCCGCGGTGAGGTCGCCAACATGCGGGGCGCCATCAACAACTTTGCCTTCGCCTTGCCCCTCGCCGTGCTGCTGATCTATCTCGTGATGGTCGGACTCTTCCGCTCCTTAGTCGATCCCTTGATCATCCTGGTGGCGGTGCCGCTGGGCTGGATCGGCACGGTGCTGTTACTGCTGCTGACCGACACCTCGGTCAATGTGGAATCCATGATCGGCACCCTCATGATGATGGGCATCGTGGTCTCCAACAGTATTCTGCTGGTCGACTCGGCCAACCGCCGGGTGCGCGCCGGCGCCACCGCAGAGGAAGCCGTATTCCAGGCCGGCACCAGCCGCATTCGCCCGATCCTGATGACGGCCCTCGCCACGATCCTCGGCCTGTTGCCGCTGGCGTTGGGCTTCGGCGAAGGGAACGAGACGATGGTGCCCCTGGCCCGCGCGGTCGTCGGGGGTCTCGCCGTCTCCACCGTCATGACCCTGCTCGTGGTGCCGGTGATGCATGTGCTGGTCTTGGGACGACGCGTGCACATCCATGAATTGCCAACGACCCCGCCCGCTTCTGCTGAGGAGATCTAGGACCATGTCGAACCGTTCAGTCTGCATCGTCGCCGCCCTGCTACTGGTCCTGACCGGCTGTGACAAAGAAGAGCCTGCGAAGAAGGCCGCATCCGGAGCCGCAGCGCCAGCCGGTTCCAGCCAGGACCAGACCGAGGCCGTGGCACAAGGCGACAGCCAGCCGGTCGATGTGCAGGTGACGAAACCGACCAGACGCCTGTTGGTCTACAGCGTCACTCTGCCGGCGAACGTCTCTCCACGTTATCAAACGACGCTCTACGCGAAGGTATCGGGCTATCTGAAATGGATCGGACCGGACAAGGGCGATGCGGTCAAGAAGGATCAGGTCCTGGCCATTATCGATGCGCCGGAAGTGGAAGAGCAGTACCACCAGGCCCAGTCCGACTACCACATCAAGCGGCTGACATCGGAACGGTTGGCCAAGGTCTGGAAGGAATCGCCGGACGTGATCGCCAAGCAGGATGTCGATGTCGCGGAGGCGGCGACCCAGGGGGCCAAACATCTGGTGGATCAGCGGATGGCGCTTCGCGACTACACGAAAGTTCGCGCGCCCTATGCCGGCATCATTACGGCCCGCTTTGCCGATCCCGGCGCGCTGATCCAGATCGCCACGGCCTCGTCGTCCGGAGCGATTCCGCTCTTCACGATCATGGATCTCGATACGGTGCGCGTCTATACGAACGTGCCGCAGGACGATTCACCCTGGGTGCAGCCCGGTATCACCAAGGCCAGCGTGATCGTCAAGGGATTGGAGGGGCGCTCGTTCACCGGCACCGTCACCCGTTCGACCCTGGCGCTCGATCCCTCGACACGCAGTCTGCTCGTCGAAATCGATCTCCCGAACCCCGACCATGCGCTCCGCCCCGGCACCTTTGTGGAAGTCTCTCTCGGATTGCGGGAAATTCCCGATGCGCTCGTGCTCCCGCCTCAAGCGGTCATCAGCGGGCCAAAAGGGAAATCCGTGTTCATCGTCGAAGCCAGCCGCGCAAAGTCGGTGCCGGTGCAGACGGGCATCAGCGACGGCCGCTGGATCGAGATTACCTCCGGCCTGTCTGGCGACGAAGAGGTCGTCGTCGTCGGGAAGCGCAAACTGGTCGATCGTTCGCTCGTTTCTCCGGCGCCGTTCAACCTGCCGGAAGGGAAACCGGCCCAGCAGAAATTCGAACGACGGTCGCCTGGCGCGTCCGGCCCGACGGCCACGCATACAGACACCGCTCAGCCCAAGAACACCAACTAGCTCACACAGACCTATCGACATGACCAGAGGAGGTCCCATGCATCGCACGATCACTCACAGCCTGATCGCGTTCACAATCCTCGCCGCGCTTGGCGGGCCCGCTCCCGCCTCGGCACAACCGCTGTCGCGCGCATCTGAACCGCCGCCCCGCGGAGGCTTCCTCGGCTTGCAACAGGCCGTCGAGATGGCGCTGCAAAGCCATCCGGCTGTCCAGGAGGGCAACGCCAACTTGAAGGCCTCTGAAGCAAGAACCGAACAGACGCGCGCGCTCTACTACCCCCAAGTCTATGCGAACGCCGATACCACCGCCGGAGCGGGACGCACCAACCCTCGCTTTCTGGTCGGTGGCGCCCTGCTCCAGCAAAACCAAAGCATCTTCGCCGCGGGTGTGATCGCCAACCAACGCATCTACGATTTCGGGGTGACCAGCAACCTGGTTGAATCCTCACAACTGGCCGAGCGAGCGCAGGGACAAGACGTGAATGCGCGGCGCGCCCTCGTGGTCTTGAATGTGCAACGCACCTACTTAAACAGCCTCAAACGGCGCAAGCTGGTGCAGATTGCGGAAGAAACCGTCCGTGAACGGGGCCTGATCGCCGGTCAGATCGAGGCGCTCTACCGCCAGCAACTCAAATCCAAGCTGGATTGGAACCTCGTGCGCGTCGAACTCGTCAATGCCGAGTCGTTCCTGATTCGCAGCCGCAACGATTTGAAGTCCAGCTATGCAGACCTCAATCGGGCGATGGGCGTAGCGGGCCAAGACGATTATGTGCTGGAAGACCTGGCCATCGACGTCAAACCGACTCGCCCATTGGACACGTTGATCGGCGAGAGCCTGTCGCACCCTGAAATCCAACGGCTCAAAGAACAAACGGCCTCGGCCGAAGCGAAGTTGCGCGCCACGAAGCAGCAATACTTCCCGACGATCTCGGCGCTGGCCAGCGGAGGCACCTTCGAGCCGTTCGATGCGAGGCAGAATCAGCAGACCGGAGGCTGGTGGACGGCGGGAGCCTTAGTGTCGATGCCCCTCTTCACGGGGTTTCTGATCGAGAACCAAGTCCATGAGGCGCGCGCGCAGCGAAACGCCTCGGATGCGGCGGCCACGAACGTCGAGCAAGCGCTCACGCAGCAAGTCACCAACTCCTATCTGGACACCATCACCTTCGTGCAACAGATCAAGCTGGCGGAGGAGCAGGTCAAGACGGCGCAGGAATCCCTGCAACTGGCGAAACAACGCTACAAGCTCGGCCTCGGCTCGGTGATCGAAGTGACGCAATCGGAAGTCGCCGTCACGGCGGCGCAAACCAGACTGGCGGAAGCGCAATACGATTACAAGATTGCCGAAGTGACACTCGCCTATTCAGCAGGAGGCCGCGGCCAGCTGGAAACCGAGTCGACGATGCGGTAGACGACGCTCCTCGGAACAGAGCATATAGCGTATGGCTTATAGCTGATAGCAGGGAATGGATGGCAAAGGCTAATAACCTATGGCTAACAGCGCGCACAAAATATGTTCAGTTTCTTTCTGTGAGGAGCCATAGGCTCTTGTCCCCTGCGAGATACGAGCGACGGTTTTCTAGCGAGTCAGTGCCCCGCACCGACTCGCTAGAAAAATACTCCCGCCGGGCGTTCAAAAAGTCCCTCCAGCAAGGCCGCAAGCGAGTCGAAACCGGAGGCGTACCCTCAGGGGTACGTTGAGGATTTCGATGAACCGAGAACGAAGCTGGAGAGCTTTTTCAGCGTTCTGAAAGGGAAGCGATGGGGCCGGAGACCACCTTCATGAGATCGATCACAAACTCATCTTTCGTGTTGGCCAACAGAGTATCGATAAAGCTGTGCCGCTGGACGACTGTGGCCTCACTCGGATCGAAGAAGAGCTCGAATCCCTTCGCGGCAGTCGGGCGCATGGGGTAGCGCCGATCGTAAATCATTCCATAGGTTGGAATGCCGTAGACGACCTGCCAATTGCCCAAGATGAAATGCAATTCCGTCCCGTGGAGATAGAGGCCGCCGGACGTGACGATGCGCTTCGCGGAGGTTTGCGGCTGGCTGAGATAAAACGTCACACGTTCGTCCGGCTGAGCGACGGCAAGGGCTTCGGCGATCTGCCGAGATAAGAGCATGACCTCGTCGGGGCGAAACGCCGGCATCAGCGGCGCCTCGCCCTGCGTCCACTTCTGTAACCAGATCCGATGTTCTTTGACCGAAATGCCGCCGAGGACACGAGCCAGATCCTCGTAGCGCATCGACTTCGGATGGTCATGCGCGCTGGGTGGCCATTCCGGCAGAACCAAATCGTCGTGCTCCAGTCGAACGTAATTGACCGGATCTTCATAGACCGCGCGATAAGGCACGATGGGAATGGCACATCCGGCGAACAGCGCGCACAAGAGTGCGCCTCGTGAAAGGTGAACGGTGAAACGTGAAACGACCATCTAGCAGACCCCTCTGTTACCTCTCACGCCTCACCTTTTCCGTTTCACGCTATTCGGTAATCGCGACCGTCATCTCGACACGCTCCAACGGATTATCCCGCCCGTCACGCTTCATGCCGACGACCTTGTCCACGACGTCCAATCCGCTGACCACTTCGCCGAATGCGGTGTACTGCCAATCGAGAAAGTTCGCATCCGCCACGCAGATGAAAAACTGCGAACCGGCGCTGTCCGGCTCGTTCGAACGGGCCATGGAGAGGATTCCGCGCTTGTGCGGCTTGCTGTTGAACTCGGCCTTGATCTGATACCCGGGTCCCCCCATGCCGTGCGACGCGCGGTCTGGATTCTTGCTGTTGGGATCGCCGCCCTGGATCATGAAGCCGGGAATGACTCGATGAAAGGTCGTGTTGTTATAGAAGCCTTCTTGGGCCAACTTCGTGAAATTCTTCACGTGACCTGGCGCCACATCGTGAAAAAACTTCAGGACGATCTCGCCCAGCTGGACTCCCTTGCTGCTGACGGTAATGGTGGCTCGCGTCTTCTCTGTCGGCTCTGACATCGTCTCTATCCTTTCTTGGTTAGCGAAAACTGAAGGGGGCAGGAGACTCCCCTCCCTCAAGACCCTGATTGATGGAACTCCACGTCCGTCCGTCGTCGTCGCTCCGGAAGGCCCCCTCGCTCGTCCCGGCATAGAGGACTCCGGCGCCGGACTCGATCAACACCTGGACCGACATGCTCGTCAGTCCTTTATTCAGCGGCACCCATTGGCGGCCCTTGTCGACCGTCTTGAAAATACCATGGCCCGTGGCCACAAAAAGCCCCCGGCTATTGAAGAGAATTCCGCGGATGGAATCATTCGGCAAGGCCCGGCTGATGGGCTGCCAGCTCAAGCCTCCATCGCCACTGCGAAAGACTCCACCATCGAACGTGCCCGCATAGATATTCCCTTCGGAATCGACCGTCAGCACGCGAATGAAGTTTTCGGTCATGCCTTCATGATCTTTGAGCCCCTGTTGCTGACGCACCCAGCCGGTCGATTGCGCCTTAAATCGCAGAATCCCTTTTCCTGAGGTGCCCGCGAACAGCGTCCCATCGGACGAGAGGACCAACGTATGCACCAGGATGTCGTCCAAGCCGGTCGTCACCGCCGACCAACGGTCGCCTTTCGCGCTCAGCCGATAGGCCCCGCCACTCGTCCCGGCGTACAACACATCCCCCGCCGCCAAGAGCGATTTGATTTCCAGATGCTTGAGCCCGGTATTAACCGCCTGCCAACTCTTGCCATGGTCGCGCGAGCGAAAGACCCCGCCACGGAAGGTGCCCGCATAGATTGCGCCGTCTTTCCCCGTGGTCAACGTCAGAATGAACGGATCGGTCACACCCTGGCTGGATCTCGTCCAGGTCGCACCACGGTCCTCGCTGCGGAAGAGGCCATGGCCGAATGAACCGGCATAGACCAGATCGTTCCCGACAGACGTGAGGGCCTGAATGCTGGTCAGCTCCTGAACAGGCTGCTGGATCTGAGACAGGCCAGGCTCCGCAACACCCAACATAGCGGTACCTACACCGAGTAGAAACAAAGCCAGCCTGATTCCGAAACGATTCATCTCAGTCCTTCCACCCGATGTTTTCTAGCAGGCGGCGAAAAACTCTGTCTATGCGAAAATCACGGTTAAAAAACTCTGCGCGGCATGAAGGCCTCAATTGCCCCAGGATGCTCAAACAGTTTGTCCAGCAAGGCCGCAGGCGAATCGAAACCGGAGGCGTACCCTCAGGAGTACGTTGAGGATTTCGATGAGCCGAGAACGACGCTGGCAGACTGTTTCAGCATCCTGTTATCGGACACGGTGGCCTGCCGGTCCCATCGGCAAATCAGGATCGAGCGGCAAGCTGACTTCGGTCGGGCCGCCCCGTCCGAAGATCCTCGCGCCAAGAATGCCTATCTCATACAACACCATCAAGGGGACGGCCATCAAGAGCATGGTAAAGAGGGTCGCATCGGGCGTGACGACGGCCGACAGGATCAATGCGGCCATGATCGCATGCTTCCGGTACTTCGCGAGCGTCGCCCCGGTCACCACGCCGAGCCGCGCCAGGATGGTGAGCACCAGCGGCAACTCAAACGCGCAACCGAAGATCAGCAGAAACTTCACGTTGAAGTCGATGTAGGTCCCGACGCTCAAGAGCGGGGTCACGTCGTGATCCATGCCGAAGCTGACGAAAAAGTCGATGACCAGCGGGAGGATCACAAGATTGCAAAAGACCAACCCGAGCGCAAAGAGCGCCCCGGCCAGCGCAAACAGCGGAAAGCCCCAGCGCTGCTCCTTGGGGAGCAGCGCCGGCTCAATAAACTTCCAACATTGATAGAAGATGACCGGCAGGCTCGCCAGGAGCGCCGCCAGAAAGGACACTTTGATCGAGGCGAACAGGGCCTCCGTCGGTCCGTAGAACACCAGCTGGTTGGGAAACGGACGGTTCAACCAGGCGACCATCTCGCTGGAAAAGGCAAACGACACCATCAGGGCCACGAGCATCGTAGCCCCGATGATGATCAACCGCTTCTTGATCGTTTGGATATGTGCGGCCAGGGGATTGAGGATCTGTGCCATGACTCCGGTTCCGGTTGCTGGCTGATCTCAGCCCCACAACGATGCTCCTCAACGTGGAGCGGCCTGCAGTTCCTGGTCTCGATAGACACGGATCAACTCGGCCATCTTGTCTTTCTTCGCCAACTTCTCTTTGTGCAACTGTTTGGTCGACTGCTCCTCAGCCGGAGTCCGTACGTGGCGCTTCTGCAATTGGACCAATTCCAGGTCGAGACGGTGATGAGACTCTTCCAGTGCACGGAATTGGTGACTGGACTGGCGCAGCCGTTCCGCAATCATACTGTCTGTCAGCATGTCGCACCTCCTGGTTATGAGTTACTGCAGCGGGTCGAGACGTCCTCCCTCACGAACGACTTCTTCGGTCAATCGAACAGACTCCGATCGAATCGGATCCAGTTCCATCAGTAATGCATCTTCTATGGGATTGCTGTAGTAGGTTGGTCGGGTCGACACGTCGCGAAATCCAAGACTTCGGTAGAGTGCATGCGCGGCAAGGTTCGAGGCCCGCACTTCAAGCAGGGCGCGCGAAGCCGTCTGTGCAGCCCCGAGCTCTAACGCCCGTGACACCAAGGCTCGTGCGATGCCCTTGTGCCGCATCGACTCGATGACCGCCAGGTTCATCAGCCGTACTTCCTCAAAGACGACCCAGAAACAAAGATATCCGATAATCGAAACGGAACCGCTTTCGCCGGACGTGACCTGCTTAGCCAGCAAAAAATGCGCAAAAGGATTACCGCTCAGTTCGGCCTCCAACATTTTGCGCGTCCAGGGGGCCGAGAAGCAAGCTTCTTCAATGTGGAGAATGTCCGGCAGCGCCTCGACGGTCGCCGGCTCGATCACCCATTCACCCTGCTCACCAAGCCGCATCGTCACAACCCGCTCTTCCCTTTTCCTCGCGCAGCCCGCCGATCCTCCGACTGAGCCCGTACCGCCGAGGCTCGAGCCGTCATTTTTTTTGCGACACGTTCCTGACGCAGCACCACCGGCGAGATGCCGCCGGATTCTTCATACTTCAACTCCGCTGCGGTGCGCTGTACGTACAACGGACTGATACCAACTCCTGCCCGTTCACCGCGCCGGAGCCTCTCGATGCCCGCCAAACCAATCGAGACGGCTGACGGTTTCATGGCAGCATCCGGCGCCTCGGTCACCGTGATGGCGGACAGGATCGAGGCACGAATAGCCGGGGCTTCCGTCGTCCAGCCTTCCCCAAAGAGGAGCGCCGACTCTGTGAGGCTGCGCCCCAACATGACGGGCGTGCCCACCTGCTCCGAAACCACTCGTTCCAGCCGACCCTCGCCGGTCCAGCGAAACTGTGCCCAGTAGAGTTCTCCGCGCCGACTATTGAGCACGGGACAGAGGCGCGTCGAAGTGCCTCTCAGATTCCAGGCCAGACCTTCAAGTGTCGGCACGACCGCTAACGGCAGCTGACCGATCGTCCGGAACCCGAGGAGCGTCGCCAGGCCGACGCGAAGTCCCGTAAAGGACCCGGGACCGATCGACACAACAAGACCGTCCAATTGCTTGAGCGAGAGACCCGTCTCACGAAACAACCGATCGATCGTCGGCAACAACAGTTTGGCATGAGACCCGGCCGCATCCTGCTCGTGGCAGGCCAGGACGCGCGAGTCTTCGAGAATCGCCACACTCTGCCACGACGTTGCCGTTTCGACAGCCAGGACTTTCATCGAAGCGAAACCTGAGGGAGATCGGCCGCCGTCACCGGCTGATTCGGAATCATCTCGTGAAACGTGACCTGCACGCTTCCCTTCCCGTTACCATCTTCCAACGAGATCTTAAACGGCCGCAGCAACCGCCCTGCGCTTGCCGCACTCGTCGCGTCACCCTCGCCGATCGCACGAAAGTCCTCGTACTGAATCGTGGCTTCCACGGCACCGGACTCCGTCAACCGATCTTCCCGCACGACGAGCCATGTCTGCCGTTCAAACCAGAGCCGCCGGCGTATGACTTGTACGCCGTTGGATGAAGGCCCGGACACATCCAGCCGGTCACGATCCCCGTCAGTCACAAGGACAGCCGTCTCGTCCTTCGCGATCATGCCGGTACCCAACAGACCACCCATCGCCCAGACGCTCAATTGAAAGGGCCTGGCCAGCTTGCCCATTTCGCTCATGTCGGAGGGACTACCGGAGAGCACACGGCGCATCGTCGGCAACCGCAACGTATACTGATCGCCCGTCTGCACGAATTCGAAGAGTTCGCTGCCGATTGCGGTGAATCCGCGCAGGCGCATGGCGTCTGGACGACGATAATACAAGGCCCCCTCTATCCTCGACGCGATCGGAATGATCCCGCCTCGCACCTTCGCGCTGAAGAGCCCCTTCATCGTCTGAATCGCGGCTTCCCTCTGACTCAGTACCGCCGTCAACTCCTCCACCGTCGCCTGCTTGAGCCCGACCTCCTCGCGCGGCGGGACGGCCGCACAGTTGGAAAACAGGGGAACGATGACACAACAGAGCAGCAACAACCCCCAGCGACGCCCGCGCTTCTCTGCCCTGACACCGGCGCCTCGCGTAAATGGGCCTCTCAGTTCAGTCTCGACGCTGTTCGTCCAACGAGCACAGCCGACGAGGTAATCGATACGCCTTGGGGCAACGGGAGTCGGAGGGTGAGACCATACTCGTTGCGCTTGCACAACGGCGCGCCCATCTGTTCCACTTTTATGCCAACACCACATCTAACGCCTCTCCCACTTCCTTGATCCCGATCAATTCGATCCCATTGATCGGCTCCAGCTTGGCCAAGTTCCGTTCCGGCAACAGGCAACGAGTGAAGCCCATTTTTGCCGCTTCACGAATCCGCATTTCCGCCTGACTGATCGCGCGGACTTCGCCACCAAGCCCCACTTCACCCAACACCAACAGACCAGGCTCAATCGGGACTTCACGCAAACTCGATGTGACCGCCGCCACGATACCCAAATCGATGGCCGGCTCGTCGATATGCATCCCCCCGACGACGTTGACATAGACGTCCTGTCCGGATAGATGCATGCCCAGCCGCTTCTCCATGACCGCAAGCAGGAGCGACACTCGATTCTGTTCCACGCCGTTCGCCATGCGTTTCGGCATCGCATAACTCGTGGACGACACCAAGGCTTGCAATTCGACCAGAATCGGCCGCGACCCTTCGAGACTCGAGACCACTACCGATCCCGTGGTGCGCTGCGACCGTTCCGCCAAAAACAACTCGGAGGGATTGCTCACTTCCTCCAGCCCTGTGTCTTTCATTTCGAACACGCCGATCTCGTTGGTCGAGCCAAAACGATTCTTCACGGCGCGGAGAATCCGAAAGCTATGGCCCTTGTCCCCTTCGAAATAGAGCACCGTGTCGACGATGTGCTCCAACAACCGCGGCCCGGCAATCGCGCCTTCCTTCGTCACATGCCCGATGATGAAGACCGGTACATTGCTGCGCTTCGCGTACCACATCAACTGCCCTGCGACCTCCTGCACCTGGCTGATGCTGCCTGGCGCAGAAGTGATCTGTTCCGTATAGACCGTTTGGATCGAGTCGACAACCACGGCAGCAGGCTGGATCTCCTGCACCGCCTTGAGGATTTGTTCAAGCGAGGTTTCCGCCAGGATGAGTAGATTCGGATGCTCGATACCGAGCCGCTGCCCCCGCATCTTGATCTGCCTCGGAGATTCCTCCCCGGAAACATACAGCACCGGTTCTTCCTTGGAAGACAGGCGTGGAAGCGCCTGGAGCAACAAAGTCGTCTTCCCGATGCCAGGATCGCCACCGATCAAGATGACCGAGCCGGGAATGACGCCCCCTCCCAGCACCCGGTCGAATTCACCGATATTCGTCAGCCGCCGGTCCTCACCGACGACTTCGATCTCGGCAATCGGCGTCGCCTTCGCCTGCGCAATCTTCATCGCAGCAGGCCGCCCCTTCCCGGTCGGCGCCTGCCGTTCCTCTTTCATGGTATTCCAGCCGCTGCAATCAGGGCAGCGACCAAGCCATCGAGGCGATTGATGCCCGCAAGCCTGGCAGGAAAAACTCGTTTTCGCTTTCATTCAGAGAAGCCTTCGTAAGAGGGAAACCCGAGACTTATAGTAAATGATAGAGGGAGGTGAATGGAAGATACGGGAGCCCGTTAATCGACCCGTGCCGTCTTATGTCCGAGCGCGGGGAGCAGGAATCTTGTCTTCAAACTTTTTTCCCGAGATCCGCGAAGACCCGCTCCGCATCGACCGCGCCAAGCTCGCCGGCATGGTACGCAGCCAAGCGATCTTCCGCTTCCTTGAGCCACATCGCATCAAGGGCGGGATTGGGCTTGTCAAGACTGGCAATCAGACCTTCCACTAACGCCGCACGGTCATTGGACGGGAGTTCAAGGGCCTGATGCAAAATGGCTTTTGCTGATTGGGGCATACCCACCTCCATAACGGTCACCCGAAACTGTACCAGCGATGTTCGATGAAATCTACCGCCCAGCCGCTGCCTGCCACGACAGCATGGAGGAACTGAGGAGCTTGCCTGACGGTCGGCTAGAGCGCCTTGCTAGAGAAGGATATATCTGGACATACCGGTTTCTTCCCACAAATCTCGCCTGATCACCCGCGAAAATTCAGAATGTCCCCGTTTATTTCTCGCAAATGACCGCCATCGACATCACTCTTGGCGCCAAGGAATACACCCCGGAGAGTTTCAATCTTCCTCTCCCATACGAAATTATTAGAGATGGACTTCATTTCTAGCTCGAAGCGCTCCGAATGGGAAGACTCCTTGCCAAAGACGCCCTGGATAGCGTTTAGCGCACTAGTGGCCCAAGCGTAGAACTGCTCTGGTTGGGCATAAGAGGTGAGATTTTCCTCATTACGGTTAATGAGAGGAATCGCGCGGCACTGCACTTCAAGGTCGGCAAACCTCTGAATGACGCGATCTTGAACGATTGACATAGTGTTGACCTTGGCTCTTAGGGACTAACTATAATTAATTAAACTGGTCCGCATAAAATGCAGAGTTCTGATCTACTATCCGTATAACCAGCCTTGGAATTTCTTGCCGAAGGTTTGTTACCCCCTTTGCATTCAGGGGCTCTCGTCTACCACCTTCTTCCCTCACCAGAGTGGAAGGCATCACAATAAGCGGGTGACCGGGTTGCCCTTTACTGCGCGTGACGGAAAAGAGCTTCAACTGTCACTCCTCAAGGGGAGCAGCCGGACTGTTCTTCACTGCGCGCATTGAGGGACCACCGGTTCATCGTGGGGCCTCAGCGAGCAAGAAGAATGGTCCGGCTGCTCCCCTTCCTATCCTTCTGAGGCTGCGCGTTGCACGAGCAAGAAGGGCGGTCTGCCTGTTCCCTGCAGAGTCGTGCGCGTTCTACGAGCAATAGGAGCCCCCGACCCGCCCTCACAATTTCTTCCGCACGTCCTTCCACTCCTTCACCACCTTCGCCTTCCGCGGCACCTCGCCTTTGGCCGGTTCCGGCACCATCACGGCGCCGAGACGCCGCTGCAGAAACGCTTCGGCAAAAGTCTTCGTGCGGCCCACTCCTACTTTGAGCGTCTTCCAGCCAGCCGCATGCAATTCATCCAGCTTCGCGCCAAACCCCTCCGGGCCTGCCGGCAACACAAGAATATGTCCCACCGGAAACTTCTGTTCCTTAAGCCATTGTCTGGCCTGCTCATTCACCTGGTCATATGCCGCCACCGTCTTATCCTGCGTCACCACATACAATACGTTGTAGTAAAACTGCGTGAGCTTGGCGAGTTCTTCTGCGGCATCTGGCATCGGGCGCCGACTGACAGCGTCCTCCATGAGGGCTGTCATTTCCACCGCCATCATCGGACCTCGACGTTCCCACACAATGAGATTCGCACCGGCTTCGACTCCAGCAAGACTCGACGTGGTTCCGACACGCACGGTGAAGGGAAGCGCCCCTTTGGCTTTCGGGGTATAGGACAGGACCGCACGCCCATCGCCACCGGTCGTCGCGGTCGCCACAACATTCCCGGCGATGAGCAGCTCGATGGGCTCGCCTCCGAGACCGGTCCCAGTCGGGAGACCCTTCTGTGTAAAGGTGGCCTCAATGGTCGCAGGCTGATTGGGTGACGTCAGACTATCGTGAACCGTCAGGACTCCAGGAACCGGCTCTGCCCCAAAGAGGCGAGCGGTCGCAGTCAAGAACATGAGGATGGTGAAAAGACTGGCTCTGCGGAAGGGAATGGTCATAGGCCGCACAGCTAAAATAAAAAATACACCGCACAGGATGCTCAAACAGTTCGTTCAGCAAGGCCGCAGGCGAGTCGAAACCGGAGGCGTACCCTCAGGGGTACGTTGAGGATTTCGATGAGCCGAGAACGAAGCTGACGGACTGTTTCAGCATCCTGAGGGAAGGTTAGGCCTTTAGGACTGCCAACACCTCATCCACATGACCGTCAACCTTGACCTTGCGGAATATCGCCTTCAGCTTCCCGGCTTGGTCGATCACGAAGGTGCTGCGCTCGATGCCCATATATTTCTTGCCGTACATGCTTTTTTCTTTATAGACCCCGTAGGCGGTCGCGACGACTTTCTCCTCGTCGCTGAGTAACGGGAACGGCAACGTAAACTTCTTGATGAATTTCTGATGGGACGCCTGGCCGTCAAAACTCAGACCGAGCACGACGGCCCCCGCCTTCTTGATCGGCGTGATGGCATCGCGAAAATCGCACGATTCCTTGGTGCAGCCCGGGGTATCGTCTTTGGGATAGAAATAGAGAACCACCTGCTTGCCGGCAAAATCCTTCAGGCTGACCGACTCTCCCGATTGGTCAGGGAGCGAAAACGCCGGAGCCTTCTTTCCAACTTCTAGTTCTGTTGCCATCGCAGCTCACTCCCTCTCCATCAATCAGATTATCGCGGGCCACTCCCGATGCCAGGCCTGCTGGTGCCAACCGGGTGTTCTTTGTGCTCTTTCGGACCCTCCGGGCTGCCGAAGGGACGGAGCGCGGGAGAATCCCAGATGACTTTGTCGCCGGGAGCCAGATTCGCCGCGTCTAGAAACTGCTGCCTCGCGCGCTCCGTATCGCCCAGGGCATTTAAGGCCAAGGCGTAGTTGTAATGCGCAGGCCCCGATTGAGGCGCCAGGTCCATTGCTTGCGAGAAGGACTTCTTCGCCTCGTCGAACTGCCTGGCTTGATAGGCCTGCGTCCCCTGTTCGGTCAAGACCACGGCCTGCGGCTTGACTCCGGCTTCGAGCGCCAGCGGAACCAACGGCTTCGCCTTGCTCTTGGCACAGGCCACCGAACCGAGCAGCAACAGGACCACTCCGAGGAGAGATAGGCATTTCAAGGCAGATACAGATTTCATCGTCACCTCACCCCTTCGTATGTTTCCGCGATTCTTCTTCAAATGTTTTCCGATACAACACGTCCCATTCCCCGCTGCCCTCGACGATCCCGCGGGAATAGGAGGCCAACTTGGCCCGAACCTTTCGATCGATCTCTGCCTCTTGTGCCAACTCGGCTGCCAGCACCTTCTTAATCTCTTTGAGGACCCGCCCGTCGTCAGCCCCTACCGTCACGAGCGGGCTTTTCTTCACCGCTTGAAGAATGATGTGGGAGAGATGGCTGATTTTTTCTTCGCTCAACATAAGAACTCGCTTGTTGTTCGTCGTTCGTATTTCGTTCGCAAGCGCTTCACGAAATACGCTTCACGTTTCACGCCCTAGAGAATGATGCCCCGCTCGCGCGCCAGCTTCGTCTTGACCATGGTGAACATCCGCTGAAAGTCTACTTGCCCTCGTTCGATGTCTTGCTCGTAGGCTTTTAACATCTGCCGTACTTCGGCGTTCAAACGGTCTTCGACCGACAGCTCCTCGATAATGGCATGGTCGATCTGCTCGACGAACGCCTTGCGATCCCCGACAATCGTCAGTTGCCCCTCTTGCTGGAGCCGGGCAGCCACCGACTCTGAGATGTGACGTACGCGTTCTTTAGATAGTCTCATGGCTAGCAAGCTCACGATAAAACTTGTTGACGCGCGAGAACTTGGACAGTCGCACATAAAGAAAAACAGGAACACATTCCCGCAGGATGGTCAAAAAGGTCGTCCAGCAAGGCCGCAGGTGAGTTGAAACCGGAGGCGTACCCTTGGGGTACGCTGAGGATTTCGATGAGCCGAGAACGACGCTGGCGGACTTTTTCAACATTCTGCTAGATCTTCTCGATTCGGATGTTCGGCTGGTCCATCACGTTACGCAAGACCGAGGCATCGCCGACAATGCGGCCGATTACATTGACCCGGTCTGCCGGAACGGGATCCTGCCCCATGCTCATCGGGGTCCGTCCGAAGAAAATAGCCAGGACTTGTCCGGCGCCCCAGAAGGCGACATCACCGACTTTCACTTGGTTCGTCGCCGTCTCTCGATGGTCCTTGACCCCGGCCAGTTTGAAATAGAACTCTTCGCCCCAGGTGTTGACCGGACTCTCAACCGGCAAGGCGCCGTACACTTCCAATGCGGTCTTCGTCGACTTCAATTCCGCGTCGAGCCGTACCGATCCGACTGTGATACGAATTTTATTGGGGAAATCAGACATTGTGTTCCAATCGGCGCCGCCCGGCGTCTCTAAGATGAAAACCCGCTCAGGACGCGGACTTTAGCTTGTTTATTCGGTGAAATCAAGGCTACAATCTTGCAATTATATGCTCACCTCATCCTTCGTACTGCTCAAAGGTATCGGCCACAACTCCGAGCGTCGTCTCTGGCAGGAAGGCATTATGGACTGGGGGTCGTTCCTACGATCGTCAACCCTGCCCGGTATCTCTTCGGCCAAAAAAGAATGGTACGACCGCGAACTCACCACGGCGCAAACACATCTGGATGCGGGCGATGCGACCTTCTTCGGCACCTGCCTGAAGAGCCGTGAGCACTGGCGCCTCTTCAACACGTTTCGCCCTCGCACGCTCTATCTCGACATCGAAACGACAGGGTTGTCGGCCCGCGAAGGGCATGTGACGGTCGTCGGCCTCTATCGCAACGGACTGATGACGAGCCTGGTCCGTGGGGAAACGCTCACAGAAGACCGCTTGCATGCAGAGCTGGAACAGACCGACCTCTTCATTACGTTCTTCGGCAGCGGGTTCGACATTCCCTATTTGCAGGCGAAGTTCCCTCGGTTGAATTTCAAAAAGCCGCACTTCGATCTCTGTTTTGCTGCGCGTCGGCTCGGCATGCAGGGCGGGTTGAAACACATCGAACAGGAAGTCCAGATTGCGCGAGAGACCGATGTGGTGGGACTCGACGGATGGGAAGCGGTTCGCCTATGGCACCAATGGTGCTCTGGAGACGCAGCCGCGCGCGATCTGTTGCTGCGATACAACGCGGCCGATACCATCAACCTGGAACCGCTCGCAGCCATCCTCTACGACCAGATGGCCGCAACGTTCGGCCCGGCTTCATTGGGATTCCCGCCGAACCGTCTCCAAGAACCTGCCGAGGTCGCTCCGTGACAGAGCCCCAGTCATGGATCGGGGTCGGTCGAACTGAGACGGGGTCTGTTCGGACCTCGAACCAGGATGCGCTGGCCCTCCTGAATGATTGCGGTGTCTGGATCGTGGCCGATGGAATGAGTAGTCATCCGGCAGGAGATCTCGCGGCCCATACCGCCGTCACCGTGGCCACACAACAGGCTCGCGAACAAACGGCCTGGCTCTCAGAGCACCCAGACGCAGCCCCAGAGCTTCTGTCAGACCTCGCGACGAGCGCCAACCGGCAAATCCATGAGCTCATGCATGCAAAGCCCTCTTTGAAAGGGATGGGCACGACGTTCGTCGCCTTGGCCATTACGCCAACATCGATGCCAATCGCCCACCTCGCCCATTTGGGGGATAGCCGCGCCTATCTCTACCGGACGGGACAACTCACGCAGTTGACGCGTGATCACACCCTCGTCGAGACGCTTGTGCAACGCGGCCTGATCGATGCGGCCACCGCGCTTGTCCATCCTGAGCGACATGTCCTGACCAAAGGTCTGGGGATAGGCATCGACATGCAACCGGAGCTCACCTCGATACCCATCGTGCCGCTCGATCTACTCGTGCTCTGCAGCGACGGACTCACGAAAATGTTGGATGACCCCGCCATTGCCTCGATCCTCTCTCGCGCCAACGGCGATCCCCAGCGCGCCTGCCACGACCTGATCGATCAGGCCCTGAACCGAGGGGGAATAGATAATGTAACCGTCATCGTCGTGGCCAACAGGCAGCCCGCGACGGAAACGTAGCCATTGACAAGTTTCTATCGGCCCTGTAGCTTCAACGTCCAGCCAGACAATCTTCCCTCCCACTTCCTTGTGAACCCGACTGGAGAATCATCATGCGAGTGTCAGTACTGGTTCGTCTCATCGTCTATATGGCCATTGGAAGTATCTCCTGGGTTCCCGCCGCTGTGGGCGCCACGTCGGACAACGCCGCGCTCGAAACAGCAGTTCGTGCGCTCGTACGCGCCAATGCCGAGAAAGATTTGCCCGGGATGTCCAGACTGATGGCGCACGATGCCGACATCACCAGCTATACCATCGGGGGCCGGAAGTACGTGGGGTGGACGGACCTGGAACGGGACATCAAGGAAGAATTCGCCAAAGTCGCCGCGCTCGACCTTCCCATCTCCGAACTCAAGGTATGGTCGAAGGGAGATATCGGCTGGTACACCATGGAACTGGATTATGTGCGCATCCTCGGACATGGAGCGGACCAGCAACGAGCCGTGCTGCCGTTGCGAGAGACCGGAGTTCTGGAACGTCGAAACGGCCAGTGGATTCTCCTCTCCTGGCATGAATCCCTTCGCAATGCCAGCGGCGCGATGCCCGTCGACGATCGGCCAAAATCTGCGGCAACCAGGGCGGTGGCGACATCGAACAGCCCGGCGGTGGTCCCTGACTTGAGCGGGGAATGGGATATCCTGGAAGTCGAAGACAACAAGAGCTACAAAGCCACGCTGGATAAGGCCGGCAACGGACCCTATACCCAGCATGAGGGCCGCTTCACCACGACCAAGTATACGGACCGACTGTGGCAAGGCACCTGGCTTCAGACCGGCAATGATCGTGAAGGGGGCTTTGAAGTGTTGCTCTCAGAGGATGGCCGCCAGGCCAAAGGCGTGTGGTGGTACTCACGAGTCGGCACACAAAAGAACATTCCCCCTCGCGAACATGGCGGGACTTATGTCTGGAAACGACTGACCCCGCCACCTTCTACCAGATGACATCTGCGAGCCCTACACATACTTTCGAACGTCGCCACAGAGGCTCGCGCGACCATTTCTCTTTCTTGGGAGGCTCTATGCGTCAGGCATTGCTCACATTGTTCACCGTCATCTGTTCGGTCACCCCGGTCCTTGCAGACGGCGGTCACGACCACCATGCAGTCCCAACCCTATCCCACCAGACTACGACGACCGTGACCTACGGGACCAATACCGTCACACTCACCTTCGGTCCCATCGATCTGCCGGCCAGTCACGACGGAGACCTCGCGGCCTCGATGCCCAAACATCATTTTCAGCTGCCCAAAGATATGTATATGGTGGGGTATAAAACGGCCGTCTTCACCAAAGAGGGGAAGCCCCTCCCCAAGAACTTTCTCCATCACGTCCTGATGCTCAACAACAGCAAGCCGAGCGTCTCCTGCGAAGGCGAACCCTTGTTCTTCGCGGGCGCAGGGTTAGAAATGACCGAGACGCGTTTCCCTGACGGCTACGGGGTGAAGCTTGCCAAGGACGATCACCTCATGTCGATTGTCGCCTTTTATCATGGCGCGCCGATCACCAAGGATGTGATGGCCAGCTTCACCATGTATATGGCGCCGGAAGGCGCCCCCATCAAAGAAATGGACGTGTACCAGGTGGGTGTCAATATTGTCTGTTTCAGCAAATTCTCCCAGCGAGGTCCGGACCAGACGGATGAAGGGATTGAGATTACCACCGGAGTCCAGGTCCACAAGGCGCCGCTCAAGTTCAGGATGGATGGCTGTGTCAAATTCGCCTACCCGCATGGACATGACGAACTCCTCATGATCGGACTGGACAACATCACGAAGAAACAGACCCTGCTGAGAACGGTTCCCGACGTCACCCAGGACGGGACGTTTCTCGAGTTTCAACCGCATCAAGTCTATAAAGATCCTCAGGGGTTTCCCGTCACGAAGGCTGATGACTATGAAATGGTCATGGTCCATCACCATCCCTTGCAGAAAGAAACAGCTCAACATGGGATGGGAAACTATTTGCTCTACATGACCCCTGGCGCCTGCCCGGCAACAGGCCAAACTTCTCTCACCCAATAACGGTACCTACCTCATATCCTGGTACCCGCCCACCAATGGTGTAGCGGGTACCGAGACGTTCTCTTCCGTCACGCACACCGACTCCCCCCTCTCCCTCGAATTCCGTTCAATTTTGTTCGCCATGGAAGGCCCTGAGGCGCCCCCCCTACCAAAGAAACAGCCCATTTCATCGCATGGAGACTGGGTTTCCCACCTCCGCCTATGTTATTCACATCGTCACTCCCAGAGGTGTGCCCCGAATGCATTGCAGGACAGAACGCAGGGGCAGGCTTGTCTCAGATTCACGAGATGAGCAGACGTGGTGATATCGCACTGGGGCGGGACTTGTTCCAGTTTCTCAGACGCATAGGGATAGCTTGATGCCGCAAAGCGAGCCGATCACCATCTTGATTGTCAGCGAGCATGCTGAATCCATTAAACTCGTCACCATCAGTCTGCGAGGATTCTTTCCCGGCTGCCGCGTGGATGTCGCCTATTCTGCCGAAGAAGCCCGAGCCTGGATGTCGCCGCAGGAATGGACGCTCATCCTGATCGACGAACAATGCCTCGCCGGGGACCGCACCTCCCTTCCCGCGGACATGAAGCGCCGCGCGCCGTACACCGCCATTATGTTAATGAGCGACCGCACCGATTCAACCGCGGCAATTCAAGCGCTCAAGGCCGACGTCGATTTCTTTCTCGCAAAGACCTCTCCAGCCTTTCTCACCGAACTGCTCTTCTGTGCCAAAGAAGCCATCGAGAAAAGCGACCTGCGAGTCGCACTGGACCATGCGCAAGAACGCTATCGTCGGCTTATTGAGTCACTCAGCGACATCGTCTATGAATTGGATGCCAGCGGCTGTTTTGTGACCGTCAGTCCCGGCATCGTCACGCTCTTGGGCTACTCGCCCGATGAACTCATCGGATTGCCCTATACCACCCTCGTGCCTCCGGACCAGGAGTCGGTAGCCCGGTATCGCCTCAACGAACGCCGTTCCGGAGCGCGAGGCACCAGCCATGCCGAGTTGATCTTTCGAGGAAAGCCCACGCAGGATAACAGGACACTGACCCTCACGGCGGAAGTGAACGCCAGAGGACTCTATGACCCCCTCCGCCGATTTCTCGGCACCGTGGGACTGATCCGAGACCTCTCCCAACCCAAACAACAAGACAACACCATTCATCAACTTCGCCAAGAACTCCGGCGTACCGATGAACTGCTTGCGCTGGCCCAACGAGCCACACTGCTGTCGCAACAACTGGACGAACCACTGGCCGCCCTCTTGATCGATTCCCAACGACTTCTTGCCTCCATTCGCGACGCACGTCTGGACGACCAAGCCGAAACACTCGTCAGTCATGCCGCAGAAGCCACGAAACTTGGAACGCAGTTGACGCAGGCCCTGCACGAGCGAGAGGCCGTCGAGTTAGGACATACGATCAACGACGTCCTTGACGACGCGCTCACGTCCACCGGCCCCTCGATCGTGGATGGCGCAGGCATCATGCGGCAACTTTCATCTCATCTTCCTCCCCTCGCCGGCGATCGCACGCAGCTCGCGACGCTCGCGCATCAACTGTTGCACTACGCGCAGACCTACCTCTTAACCGTCGGCCGTCTGCATCGAATCCTCATCATCACGCGCGCGGTTGGGTCGACCTCCATCTCGGCAGAGGCCCCCGCCCTCTTTGCCCTCGCTCCACCGACCGAAGTCGAAATAGAACTACTCGAATCGGACATGGTGTGGTCGGCAGAATCCCCGGCTCCGCCATCTCCGTCGAGTGATCTCCTCGAGTCGTATCAGCTCGTCCGCGAACTCGGTGGCATCTTGGATGTGTCGGCGCCGATGCAGGGCCCCCTTCGCGTCATCCTCCGTCTGCCGACCGCCTCACGCCCACCGTTCGAGAAGTTCCCGCTGCCGGATACCGTCGCTGCCGCCTCTCCCCCACGCGTTCCTGAAACAACGCGAGGCACGGCGGCACCTGCTCCGACAGCCGACCCAGGAAGGCCTCAACAGGAACGACGGCACAGCGCGCGAACGACAACGGCCCTGCCTGCGACGATCACCGTCGGAGCAACGACATGGGATGGCACCATTACGAATCTGAGCCTCGGCGGCACCTGCATCACGCTCCCCAAGGACTTCCCCAGCGTGGCGCCACAAGATGCCTATGTCGTACTGAAAACTTCGGTGGGAATCCTCGAACTGCAAGGGATGGCGGAAGAGCGGCCCATCACGCTCTCTTCTGGAACCCCGGTCTCCCATCTTGTCATCGAATTCGATGCACCCAAACGAGAAGAGGCTGCCGTCTTGGGCTCACTGATCCAAGCGGCTCAGGAGCAGGCATTGTCCTTCTCCCTTGAAGTGCTGCTTGCGGCAGAACCATCATCCACGCTGAATCTCACGAGTCAGCCGATCGCAACCGAACAGGAAGACTACAACCCCCGCGAAGCCGTCCGGGTCGCCTTACAGCTTCCTGTCCGGCTGGATGTCACAGATCCGGCCGGCAAGACGCACCGCCTAGGAGCGCTGACGGCAAACCTCAGTCGTGACGGAGTCTGTCTCCATCTCAATGCGCCTCCTGAACTCTTACGCGGTCTCGCCACGCTGCACTTCGCCTCGGCACAAACCCCGCATCACCCTGGCTCTCATGAACCGGGAGCTCCGGATTCCGCGCTTCCCGCAAAGATCATCTGGGTGGCTCCGGATCCCACTGCGCCAAAAGAGTTTCCGGCCCAGGACTCCAACCCCGCCCTGCTGGTCGGACTCCGCTTTCACGGGCTCACTCCCTATGCAGAGCGGGAAGTGAACCGTGTCGTCCGGCAACATCTGACGTCCCTTGGCGAGTCGGAGTCCCCCTCGCAACAGTCGTCGGTCATCAGTATTCCGCGGGAATGCCGGAATCCACGCGGCCAGGCGATCATGATCACCGACGACCATCTGCGCCCGTCACTCGCACCGAACACACCGGTCGTCATCATCTCTCCCGGCTACGGCCAGACCTCGTTGGATGCCAGCACGTTGTCCTACTACCTCGCACACCACCGGCTCAGGGTCTTACGGTACGACCACACCAACCATGTCGGGCTCAGCGACGGCGAGCTACAACAGACGACGTTACGGAGCATGCAAGCCGACCTCCTGAAAGTCGTGGAGTTTGTGCAACATACCTGGCCCACCGCGCCCCTGATCGTGATGGCAAGCGATCTGTCCGCACGGGTTGCACTCAAGACGGCGATACAAGCACGCCCCCTCGACCTCCTGCTCCTGATCAATCCGGTTGTCGATATTCAGGCCATGCTGATGTCGGTCCATGGTCATGACCTCGTGGCCGACCACCGATACGGACTCCGACGTGGCATCGCTAATCTGCTCGGGCTCAACGTCAATATCGATCGTTTTGTCGGCGATCTCGTGGCAGGCCACTTTACAGACCTCTCCTCCACGCTTGCGGATCTGCGCCTCCTTCGTTCACCATCGGCCATTCTCACGATTCCAGGCCCCCCCTTCGGGCCGCTCCCTCCGGCGGATCTTCCGCAGGCATTTCTCACGGCGTTGGGAGCCCATACCCGCCTCGCAACGGTTCCCACTCCGCTGACCGGCCAGGAGCTCCCACTCAATGAGCAACACCCGCTGGCCTTCCGACAGATCCTGGAGCAGATCGCGATCGCCATCTCGCTGCCAGCCGTTCCGGCTGAATTCAGCATACAGGCCCGCGACATGCTGTCCCGTCAACAGCGCATCGAATTGGAACGCACCCGTCTTCGACACAATCTCTCGCAGATTACGCGCGAAGCCCTGAGGGTCGCGCACCTGCAGCAGCTTACCCAGCTCGGGAATCTGCACGAATATTGGAAACTCTTGGACGATCTCTACCGGCTGCTCAGCCCGCTCGAACCGGGCTCCATGCTCATGGACGTGGGGGTCGGCCATGGCGATTTGGTCCGAGCCACAATGGTGAACCAAGCCTATCGCTCACGCCAGCGCGGATGGAGTCCGGAACGTCCCGTCCATGTCATTGGCTTGGGGCACTCTCACGAATCGCTGACGCAGGCGCGACAGAGTCTTCGTGCGTTGCATCGGGAGCTCGACAGTGACTTCGCAGGCACCCTCACCATCCACCCGCCGCTGACGGCTGAATGGGTACATACGGATTGGTCGCAGGGCCTGCCCTTCAAAAATGACTCGCTCCATCGCATCGTCTGCAATCTGTCACTGCTATTCGTTCCCTCTCCGCTGGTCACAATTCGTGAGCTGTACCGCGTGCTTCACCCCAAGGGGCGCCTTGTCCTCACGGTCTTCCAGCCTGAGACCGACCTCTCGGTGCTCTATCGCCGACACCTGCACAGCGCGAATCAGGATGAATTTAGTCCGCAACCCCAAATCCTGCTTCATTACCTAGGACGACTCCGTGAGGCCATCCGGCATGGATTGCTGCACACCTTCGACCGCCCGTCGCTCACCTCATTTCTCCAGCAAGCAGGCATCCTCACACCCCGCATCCTTCCTGCGTTCGATGGGCAGGGCCTCTTCGCCGTCATCGAAAAAGGTAAATCCGCTAGCTGAACGTACCCGTGCCGTGTATACTCCCGCCTGTACATCTTTGAACACGTAGACCATTCATGCGCAATATGCACGTCTCTATGGCTCTCACACGGCACCGCTGTGCTCCCTCTTCGTTATGACGTCACGCCCACCGAATACCGACTTCTCAGCCTCGTCTTCCAGTGAGCTCTTAACTATCGTCACACAGTTTGCGTCAGACCTGGGCACCATGACCGACCTGCCGACCATCGGCAATCGCATTATCCAAGAACTCTGTCGCGCAGGAGCGACGACCCATGGGGCGCTATTCGTCCTGGATCGCGAACACGAATGTTATCGCCGCGCCAACATGGTTGGTTCGGATGCCCCCACCTATATTCCACCAACGTTAGCCGTGAGCCATCCCTTGCCTCAACACCTACTCGCCACCAACCGGATCATGGCACAGGCCGACTCGGCTGCTGACCTTCAAGACACTGACTTCGGAGCCAACGCACGCAAGGCGATGGAATCGATGCAGGCCTCCCGCATCGTGCCGCATCTCAACAAAAACCGTCTCATTGCCTTCACCGTCCTCGGCGCAGCAGTCCCTCTCACGACAGAACAGGCGCTCAACAAGGCCATGCTTGCCGCGCTGGCACAAACCGCCACCAATGCACTCGACACTATTGTGCTGTACGAAGATCTGCATCGCTCACACACACTGATGAAGCGAACGGATCGGCTGAAATCTCTTGAGACGATCGCCGGCGGCTTCGCTCACGAAATCAGAAATCCCCTTACCTCGATTAAAACCTTTATCCAGTTGGCCCCTGAACGAAAAGATGACCCGCAATTTATTCAGGAGTTCAGCAAAGTCGTGCTCGACGATGTGTATCGAATCGAGCGATTGATCCAGGAAATTCTCGACTACGCCCGATACATGGAACCCAAACTGACGGATGAAGATTTCAACGATATTGTCGCCTCCTGTCTCTATTTCATCGACGTGAAGGCGGACAGCCGTGGGATCAAGATTGAAAAAGAGTTGGCGGCTGACCTGCCTCGTGTCATGCTGGATCGACAACAGATCAAGCAGGTCCTGCTCAATCTCCTCCTCAATGCCATAGACTCGATGGCAGGAGCGGGTGGGCGGTTACGTGTTCAAACCCGCACAGTGGTGAAGCCGGGAGGGAAAGTCTGGGCCCACATCGAAATCGAGGATACCGGTGAGGGAATCCAAGAGGCCAATCTCGAACACATTTTCGACCCATTTTTCACGACCAAACACGAGAGCGGAGAACACGAAGGAACGGGACTCGGGTTGACGATTGTCCATCAAATTATTCAAGAACATCACGGCGAAATCCGGGTGAAGAGTACAGTCGGTATCGGCACCACATTTTTCGTGAGCCTACCGGCCTTGCCCGCATAATCGCCAACACCCTATGGACACCAGCATGAAAAAGCGAATCCTGTTGATCGATGATGAGGCCCGGGTTCGGGCCTCATTGAAAGCGGTGCTCGAACCAGCCTACGAAACGATCCAAGCCGCAGACGCCCAAGAGGGCCTCGAGCTATTTCGCAAGGAAGCTCCCCATCTGGTACTCCTCGACGTCATCCTGCCTGGCACGGACGGGCTGTCGGTACTCCAAACCATACGCGCCGAGGACCGGACGGCGCCGGTCATCATGCTGACAGGAACAAAAGCTGTCAAAACCGCCGTCGACGCCATGAAGTTCGGCGCGGCCGATTATCTCTCGAAGCCTTTCGATGTGGAAGAACTCCGCATCATTGTCGACCGCGCACTCAAGGATCAGGAACTCCAGCGGGAGGTCAAACAGCTCCGCGCCCAAGTCGTTCGACGTTATGCCTTTCACAATCTGATCGGCAAAAGCCCGTCGATGCAAGACATCTACACCAAGATCGAACAAGTCGCCGACAGCCGCACCACCGTGTTTATCTCCGGAGAGAGCGGAACGGGAAAGGAGCTGGTCGCCAAGGCCCTCCATTACAATAGCAGCAGGCGCGAACGGCCCTTCATCGCACTCAATTGTGCCGCCCTTCCTGAAACGCTCATCGAGAGTGAGTTATTCGGCCATGAGAAAGGCTCGTTCACGGATGCCACGGCTCGTCGAGTCGGACAATTTGAACTCGCGAATACCGGTACGCTTTTCCTCGACGAAATCGGCGACCTCAGCGCCATGACACAAGCCAAGCTGCTGCGGGTCTTGCAAGAACGAGAGTTCACCAGAGTCGGCGGGGTGCAATCTATCAAGGTGGATGTGCGCATCGTCACCGCGACGAACAAGAATCTCGAGGAACTCGTTCGCAAAGGACAATTCCGCGAAGACCTCTACTACCGCATCAACGTCATTGCGCTGTATTTGCCCCCGCTCCGGGAACGCGGTGAAGACGTCCCCCTCCTCGCCAAACATTTTCTGGCAAAGCGTATCGAGGAAGAAAACAGGCCGCCGCAAGAATTTTCAAAAGATGCCGTCGATCTTCTCTCCCGCTATCCCTGGCCTGGCAATGTGCGGGAAATGGAGAACATCATCGAGCAGGCATTCATTTGGTCCAAGGGGTCGGACACCATCACCCCCGAACATCTCCCGACTATCCTGAAGAATGACACTCGCTCCACCTCACTCCGCGATGACACCCTCGCCGGGCGACTATCACTCGAAAAAGCCGTGATGGAATTCGAGCGCGAAATTATCTTAGACGCCCTGAAACGAACAGGTTATATCCAAACTCATGCCGCCAACCTGCTCGGAATCAGCCGCCGGATGCTGAAATACCGCATGGACACCTTGGGAATTGGCCGGCCAGATCAGGAAGTCAATGCCGAACCGCAGGCCATAGTGCAGGAATAGCACAGTAATTTGGCCCACTGCGTCATTTTTGCACGATTTAGCTTCAAGTTTTCTCACTGAGTTACGTAGTGTTTCGCTCAAGAAAACTACATATGGGTGCCCAGCCTAGGCCACCCACACTCCATTGAGGCACAAGTGCTAACATGCTGAAATGGAACAGGAATTGCTTTAAATAGCATCAGATGCTTTCAAAGGTGCCTGGTTAGCGGGAGAGGACATTCATGACCTTACCTGTGATTCCTGAGCCGGCGAAGAATCCGCCGACCCTTCTCGTGATCGATGATGAGGCAGGACCTCGTGACGCCCTGACAGCGATTCTCAGACCATTCTTTACGCTCCTCGCCGCAGAATCAGCCAGTGCAGCAATTGACATACTCAACTCCCAGCCTGTCGACATCATTACACTCGACCAGAAGCTTCCGGACCGCCAGGGCTTAGACCTCCTTCAAGAAATCAAGCATGACCATGCCGAGGTTGAGGTCATCATGGTGACCGGGTACGGGAGCTTAAAGTCCGCCATGGAGGGCATACGCCATGGCGCGGCCGGCTACCTGCTCAAACCTTTCAACGTCACTGAATTGCTTTCACTGGTCAACCAGACCGTCGAGAAGAAGCAACGGCTCGACTTCCTCAGACATTTCCTCAGGACATCGACCGGACTCTGGGGATCGGAATCCGAAGGCGCCCAGGCGTGGCAACAATTGTTCACGGGATACCAGGCGATCGGAAAATCGACGCAAGAACCGGCATCTCGCTGCGAATCCACCCCGAGCCAGCTCCTCCCTCTGCTCTCAGACCTGCTCGAAGCCAAAGATCGGCAGCTCCTCAACCACTGCAGCCGAGTTAGCTTCTACGCGACCCTCTTGGCCAACCGCATAAACTTAACGACCGCTGAGCAAAAGTCTCTAGCATTGGGCGCATTCCTCCACGACATCGGGAAGGTCGGGCCTGAGACCTATCACTTCGCCGAGGATGAAATCGCGATGGATGGGGAATCTGTCGGCAATCGGCTCCACCCGGAACTTGGCGGAAAACTTGTGTTGCCATTGGGACTGCCGGCTGAGGTGGGACAGATCATTGCCTATCACCATGAACGCTGGGATGGCTCAGGGTATCCCTATGGACTGCAAGAAGAAGGCATTCCTCAACTGGCCCGTATCGTGTGTCTGGCCCAAGCATTCGACCATCTGACCGCGGAGCTTCCAGGCCGAACGCCTCTCTCAATTGATGACGCCTGCCAACACATGCTGGCGCATGCAGGCACTCACTTCGAACCAAAATTGACAGAACTCTTTACGCATGTGATCCAGGAATGCAAAGCATGCCTTCCTGCAATGGCAACGGCCACAACCCCTGCCGACTGATCTGACGCCTCGCCTACTCACTCAGACCGTTTTCCCTTCGTCCCCGCAATGAGCTCCGCTGCCGTTTCACGCACTTTTTTCGTAATGGTCAGTCCGCCCAACATTCTGGCGATTTCTTCTTCTCGCCCTATCCCCTTGAGCGCTCGCACCGATGTGGATGTACGCTGACTCTCCAGTCCCTTTTCCACCAGCAGATGATGCTCCGCTTGGGCAGCAACCTGAGGAAGATGGGTGATACAAAATACTTGATGGAACGACCCGAGCTTGCGCAATCTCGTTCCCATAGCGGCAGCAACCGCCCCGCCCACCCCCGTATCGATTTCATCGAATACCAACACCGGCACCTGGTCCATCTCGGCCAATACTGTTTTGAGCGCCAACATAATCCTCGACAGTTCCCCGCCGGAGGCCACTCGTCCCAACGGCCTCGCCGGTTCACCAGGATTGCTTGAGAGCAGGAACTCTGCTCGGTCACGCCCAGACGGTCCAAGCCCCTCATCCGACTCATCACTCAAGACCGTGACTTGAAAGATGGCCTGTTCCATTTTCAACGCGACCAGCTCTGCCCCCACGAGCAACGTCATTCGCTTGGCTGCGTCCATTCGCTTCTTCGACAGTTGCTGCGCCAACATGCGGAGACGGCAGGCTTCTTCGTCCAACCGCACCGTCAATTGAGCAGTGCGCGCTTCACGATTGTCCAAGAGCTGCAGCTCCTCCTGCACCCGTCTTCCCGTCGCAAGTACTGCCTCGACCGACCCTCCATATTTTTTCTTCAGTTGTTGGATAAGATCGAGTCGGTCCTCCACGACAGCCAATCGGTCAGGATCGGCCTCGAGTTGTTCCGCATAATCCCGCAATCGTCCTGCAAGATCCTTGAGCTGAATCGCGGAATCCTTGGCAGCCTGCTCACAATCACCCATCGCTGTGTCGGTCTGAGCCAGCGCTACAAGGGTCCGTTCGATCCGTCCAAGCCTGGTGAGAACCGCCTGCTCATCCTCCTGCAATTCCACATAGGCCTCATGGGCCAATTCCCTCAGCCGATGTGCATGGACCAGTCGCTGCCGCTCATGACGAACCCGTTCTTCTTCGTCGGGCAGCAAGCCGGCTTGCTCGATCTCCTGCGATTGAAACCGCAACATGTCTTCAAGTCGTGTACGATCGACACCTTCATGCTGCAAGGCATCCAACTGCGTGCGAAGACCCTTCCATCCCTGATAAGTCTGCTCGTACCGTCCACGCAACTCATGGAGGCGTCCGAACGCATCGAGGGCATCGAGTTGTTTGGCCGGGGCTAGCAGCGATTGCTGCTCATGCTGACCATGAATATCGACGAGTGTGCCCCCGAGTTCTTCGAGTACACGGAGCGGACAGAGGCTGCCGTTGAGGTACACACGATGGCGACCGGATCGAGAGAGGACACGCCGAAGAATCAGTTCGGACTCGTGCTGACCGATGAGGTCTAGTGACCGCAATCGTTGGAGGAGTGGATGGGTATCTGGGAGATGGAACGATGCTTCGAGCTGAGCCTCGTCTTCGCCAGTACGAATCTGGTCGGTGGAGGCCCGTCCACCGACTAGCAACGCAATCGCATCGATGAGGAGAGATTTGCCAGCCCCGGTCTCCCCGGTCAGAACAATAAAGCCTGACTGGAATTGGAGACTGAGCTGCTCAATGAGCGCGAAATTGACGATGCGCAACTCGGAGAGCATTGCGGCAGGTGACTACATTCCTAGGCTGAGCCGGCTGGTTGCGCCAGCAGGGAATCGATCATTTCCTTGAACTGCCGCTTGGGTCGTGCGCCAACGAGTTTTTCCACGACTTGGCCATTCTTGAAAAACAGAATCGTCGGGATACTCATGACCTGATAGCGGCCTGCCACTTCCGGATTCTCATCGGTATTGAGCTTCCGCACCTTCATTTTTCCGGCATATTCTTTGGCCAACTCCTCGATGATCGGAGCGACCATTTGGCAGGGGCCACACCAGACCGCCCAGAAGTCGACCATCACCAGTTCAGCGGACTTCATGACATCGGCGTCCCACGTTCCATCTTCAACTTTCAGTGCATCACCAGCCACGTCGTATTCCTCCTTCGCTGAGTACGGGAATAAATTTCAAATCGATGGGGCATCGTATACCAGCCCTCTTCGGGGAGTCAAATCCATCGAGCCGATGCGCGACGTGACCCGCGCCGCTCCACGACATGATCGACTCACCGGGCTATCCCTCCCATCCCTGTCTGGGGCAGAACCGACTGTGCCCTTCCATATGGCCCGCCCGGTGCAGCCCAGGGCAGACCTTTCTCTCCGATCAGCAGAGGACTGAGTATACTTCGGAGCACCGCCGTACCGAAGTTTTCCGTCCAACCAATACCAGTCAGGCTCAGCATGAAATTGTACTGAGCCCGGTCTGGGAACTGTAAATAGTACAGGCCTAGAGACCAACACTTGCAGGGATTCTGATAGAGGGCCACGACATCGTACTCCGGGCTCTTGCCGTTCTTCACATCGTAATAACCCTTGGCGCCGATGGTCCAGCCCCAGGGTGTCCGAAACCCTCCGCCTGCCGTGACAAACTGAATTTCTTCGGTCGGCGCATAGACCTCATTGAACGAAACGGGGTTCCAGACATCGCCGCGGCGGACGCGGTTCCCATCGCGAGAAAATCGTTGTCCGACTTCCAGGTACCAGTAGTTCGACTGTTGCACCCGAAGGTCAGTATTGAATTGACTCATCGTGGATCGGTAGGGATCGAAAAAGGCATCGATGGTGAGATACTGATTGATGGCCGGCTGCTGACCGGGGACAACCCCGGCGCCACGACCGAACGCCGTGCCAGCCAGCTGAGCCGGCGTGAACTGAGGCGTCGTATTGCCGATCACGGCGCGCATCCAGAGGTCGGACAGTTTCTTGCCGTCAATGGCCACCGTTGCCGGCTGCAGCGGTTGCGTAATCGACCCGAGCTGCGGAGAAGCCCCCGGAGTAAAATCGCGCGCTCTCGTTTGCGTCGCACCCACGTGATAACTCTGCGCCATCGTAAAATCCAGCCAGTTGAAACTGCTGCCGCCCTCTTGCTCCAGCAACCGGCTGCGGATGGCATAGGTCAGCAAATTCTTCTTCGGCAGATCGTCCACCTGATCAATCTGCGTAATCTTCGACTGATCCGTGGGAGGCACATACTCATAGACCACGCTCGGCTCGAGCGTATGCAAGAACGAGCCACCGTCTCCGACACCGAATCGTCGGCTGAGCTTCGAGGTCGCGTCAAGGCTCGCCCACAACGTCTCCCGATGCTGACTATTGCTCGATTCGACGCCTCGGGTGTAATAGACCTCCCGGACCTTCGCTTGCGGCGTCAGACCGATAATGTGCCCCAGGTCGATGACATCGGTGGTGAGACCAGGCATCACATCCACCCGATTGAGCGTAAAGCCCTGTTCGCGATAAAAGTTCACATAATTGCTGTCCAACCCAAGGAGCAGCGGCGAGTTGAAGAGCGACAGGTTGGGAAGGCTATAGCCGGTTTCCGGCAACCGCTGGAACGTATCCTTACCTCCCGCCTGGAGAGGCTGCAGGTATTGACCGAGGAAGTAGAGGTTCCCATAGGGCAGCCGCTGTGTGGCTAAGATATTATTTTCACTGCTTGGGAGCGCCCGCTGGGCGCCTGAGTTACTGAGCTGCTGCAGATAGTTTGGATCGGTCACAAAGCTTATCTGGGCGCGCAACAACAAATCCGGCGTGAACTGCTGGGTATGGGTCCCGGCGATGAGCGCGCGGGACTGGGACGCGCTGCTCCCGGTGTCGGTGACGCCTGACACATTCGGCAATTTCGTCTGCTGCAGAAAACTGACGAACCATTGCCCCTTCGATTTCTGGTCCAGGGCATAACGATACTCGAAATCGCTTCCGTAGCCGAGACTGCTGTAATACGAAGGAGAGATCGTCAGATCCTGGCTAGGATTGATGGCCCAATAAAAACTTTCCTGGAGGTGCGTCCCAAATCGATTGTCGTACCCGACATTCGGAATGAGAAACCCGCTCCGTCGACTGGAGAGCGGATAGGTCATCGTGGGAATCGGAATCACCGGGACATCGTTCACACAGAGCCACCCGCCGGCAAATCCCACGTGATCGCCGGCATTCAGATCGAGATCTTTAAACTCAAACCGCCAGGCCGGCGTCTCCCCTTCCTGCGCATCGCAGTTCGTAAACCGGCCCTCTTTCACCCGATAATGGTCCTCTGAAAACCGCTGCATGAGTCGACCCTCGACCGAGGTATTCGAGGCTTTCAGATAGACCCGTCCATGCGTGATCACCCCCGCCTCGGTATTCACGTTGAGTTCCAACCGTTCGGTCGCGAGATCGGCTTTGGGATCGACGAGTCGGACATGGCCCGTGGCAATCACCACGCCAGGCAAGGCATGAATGGTCATGTGATCGGCCGTGAGACGCATGGCGCCCTGATTGACCACCACCGAACCATTGGCTTCGTACGTCTCTTGTTCTTGGAGATAATCGATGCGTTCGGCAGTGATATCGAGCGGGAGCGCACCGGACGATGTCGCCGCCGGCACAGACGCAGCCTGGTTCCCCACGGCATGCCCGCCGAGCGGAAACAACAGCCCCACCAACAACCAACCGGCCAGACACCTGGATAACCGCATCACCATACCTGTCATATCAGCCCCGAAGCGGCGACAGCCCACAGCCACGGAGCCAGGCCTTGCACTCGCCCACCAGCATGAGCGAGCCCGTGACGCAGACCAGCCCCTCCGGTGTGGCCAGCTGTCTGGCCAAGACCATCGCATCACCGAGCGAGGACATGACATGCGAATGCGGCAGCACACCGTCGAGCGAAGCGCTGAGTTCCTGCGCGGTGAATGAACGAGGAAGATCCGCCTGTGTCAACACGACTTCATCCACCAGGCCCTTGAGCGGCTCGACAAACCCTCGATGGTCCTTATCTCGCATCATGGCAAGGACCAGGACGACGGGGCGGGACGGATGAGATCGGGCAGACTGGGTGAGGTAGTGAGCCAAGACCCTGGCGGCAGCGGGATTATGTGCGCCATCCAGCAGGATCGTCGGATCGTGATCGACCACTTCCAATCGCCCGGCCCAGTCGACCGCGCGCAAGCCAGCTCGCACCGCTTCAGCCGTGACCGCGATCCCCTGAGGGGCTGCCGCTTCCAAGAGCGCCAACGCACAGGCCGCGTTATCCAGTTGATGCCGCCCCTCCAAGACACAGGCCAATCCGTCATAGTGCAGACCCATGCCGCGATAGGAAAAGTCCTCGGGTCCCTCCCCCTCTGTACGAAAATCCTCTTGCAGGCGAAAGACCGGGGCCTGCCGTTCTATAGCCACCTGCTCGATCGTGCGCCTGGCCTCATCATCGAGCCGCCCCAGCACCACCGGCACCCCCTGTTTGATAATGCCGGCCTTCTCGAACGCGATCGCCGAGACGGTCGTCCCCAGATATTCCTGATGATCGAGGGCAATCGTCGTCACCGCACAAGCCAAGGGTGTCACGACATTGGTGGCATCGAAGCGCCCGCCAAGCCCGACTTCCAACACCGCCACGTCGACTCCTGAGTCGGCGAAGTGCTGAAATGCCATCGCCGTCGTATATTCGAAGAAGGTCGGCGACAGGTCCGGTTGGCAGACCGACTGAAGTTGTTCGGTCAATTGTGTCACCTGCGACTCCGCAATCATCTCGCCATTCACACGAATCCGCTCTCGAAACTCCACGAGATGGGGCGAGGTATAGAGCCCCACTCGATACCCTGCCGCCTGCAATATCGCGGCAGTCATAGCCGCGGTGGAGCCCTTTCCGTTCGTCCCGGCGATATGCAGTGTGCGATACGTGGTCTGCGGCATCCCGAGTCGCCCCATCAGCGCCGTCATTGTATCGAGACCCAATTTGATGCCATGCTTTTGCAGGCGATAGAGAAAAGTCACGGCAGACAAATAGGTCATGGTGTGATCAGGCAGGATGGGAGGTTAGCCCGGATGCGTCATAGGGCAACCAGGCTTAAAAGTGGGCCACGAGCGTACTTAAGGTTTCTTTCAGTTGCTTGCGCTCCACGATCATATCGATCATGCCATGCTCGAGCAGAAACTCTGCGCGCTGAAACTGATCCGGCAGCTGCTGTTTGATAGTCTGCTCGATGACGCGGGGCCCGGCAAAGCCGATCAGCGCTTTCGGTTCGGCGAGAATCACATCGCCCAACATGGCGACGCTCGCGGTGACACCTCCGAACGTGGGATCGGCTAACAAACAAATAAATGGCAGTTTCGCCTCGCCCAGTTTGGCAACCGCGGCAGAGGTCTTGGCCATCTGCATCAGGGAGAGAATCCCCTCTTGCATCCTGGCGCCTCCGGAGGTAGTGACCAAGATCACCGGCAACCGGGTCTCCAGCGCGCGATCGATCGCGCGGCAAATTTTTTCACCGACCACCGACCCCATGCTGCCGCCCATAAAACTGAAGTCGAATACACAGAGCACCACCCGGCGGCCGTTCATCATCCCCTCGCCGATCACCATGGCATCTTTGCGGCCGGTCTTCTCCTGGTGCGCCTTCACCCGATCCTTGTACGACTTCGTGTCGTGAAAGCTCAGGGGGTCCAGGGGACCGAGTTCCGCATCCCATTCCTTGAACGTGCCGAAGTCGACCAAGAGTGCAATGCGCTCCAAGACGGAGATGGGAAAATGGTAATCACACTTCGGGCAGACCTTATTGTTCCGTTCGACCTCTTTACGATAGACGATCTCCCGGCAATGATTGCACTTGAGCCACATGCCCTCCGAAAGCTTGGATCGTTTCGGGGCTTCAGCCTCAGTCGTTTTCTGTTTTTTAAACCAGGCCATAACGCGCTCCTCTTAGTCGCAAGCGGGACTCGTTATTCGCGCGAGACTTGCGCGAAAAGCGGGACAGGTCGGAAGTGTCATCGTTGCGAGTCGCGCTTTTCCCGCCAGTCTCGCTCGTCTCACTTACAATATACCAACGACGCACGAAGAGGACGGCAGAATACCATAGCCGCCCATATGACGCACGTAGATTTCCCATCGATGACCGTGACGACGCGGGAGTCAGAAGCGTTGACCGCCGAAGGCGATCTGGAACATCAGGGCGAGTCCAACGGCCACACTCCCAAGACTCGCCAGCCCCTGCACCGCGAGAAATACGGGACGTCCGAGGTTCAGCGACCACAACACAGGAAGGCTCACGACGATCCCGACCAACATCATACCCAGGATCGAACCAACCCCGAATACCGCAATATAGATGAGCCCTTCCGGCACCGACCGGGCGGACGACAGCACGATCAGCAACAATGCTGCCGACCCGGCGAGACCATGGGCCATGCCGATACAGAATGGCCGAACGGAGTCGCGCCACCAATGTCCATGCCCGTGATCCTCGACCAATGCATGACTATGCAAATGCACATGCGGCGCACCGTCATGGTCGTGTGTATGCACATGCCAGCGCTCCCGAACCAACCGCATCCCGAGCATGCCGCCGAGCAGCACGAGCATCGCACCGACGCCGAACTCGGCCGCTTCGGCGACAGGTTCAGGAATCGGCATGCGAAGCACCAACACGACTGCCCCGACCAGTAACAAGACCACCGTATGGCCTAGCCCCCAGCTGAATCCAATCATGCCGGACGCGCGCAACGAGGGCCGCTGCGCCAGCACCGTAGAGACAGCCGCTAAATGGTCTGAGTCCAAGGCATGACGAAGCCCCAGTACAAACCCGAGTCCTAAGATTGTGAGGAATTCAGTATCCAGCATGAACCATCGACAAGGTCTGCTCTTGTGGCTTAGGTCGGCAGCCAGGTGGGACGTCAACCGCCGCGGGCATGCATTTCAAGATGGGGATCTTCGCGGAGCTTCTCAATACCAATGAGCCCCCCGACACGCAACCCATCCCGCTCCAGCGCCTTGCGGTCCTCTGCGCCCCGGTCGCGGCGGCCTTCCCAGCCGGCACGAATCACCGCTCGCATCTCATCTGCGGACGCCCCAACGCGGAGCGGCTTCCGCAAATCCGTTCCCGCCGTCGCGTATAGACAGCGGTACCACATGCCGTCGGCGGTGACCCGGCTGCGATCGCAGGTCGCACAAAACGGCGTGGTCGTCGACGGGATGATCCCGAAGGTTGCGCCATCCGGCAACTGAAACCGCTGCGCCGGCGCAGCCCCCCGCTCCGGCATCGGCTCGATCGTCCCATAATGCGCCGTCAGCAACGCGAGCATCGCAGCGCGGGACAACACTTTCTGTTGCGACCATTCATTCGCCCCGCCGACGTCCATATATTCGATGAACCGCACTTCCGCCTGCACGCGCTTGCCGAACTCGATCAGCGCGACCAACTCATCGTCGTTGAAACCTCGAATCGCGACCGTATCGAGCTTCAGCCCGGTGAAGCCCGCGCGCGCCACGGACTCAATCCCTTCCATGACGCGCGCATACTCATCGCGGCGGGTCAGCTGACGAAACCGTTCCGGCCTGAGCGTATCGAGGCTGACCGTCACGCGGTGCAGCCCTGCGTCAAACAATGCTTCAGCCTGGTCCGCCAGCAGAATGCCGTTCGTCGTCAACGCAATATCCATCACCCGCCGGTTCTGGACTAAGAGACGAATCAGCCGGGGCAAATCACGCCGCAGCAGCGGCTCTCCCCCGGTCAGCCGCACGCGATCCACGCCGAGGTCGGTAAAATAACCCGTCAGCGTCGCCATTTCCTCGTGGGTCAGCACATCCTCGCGCGGCAGCCAGACATAGTCCTCTTCCGGCATGCAATACTTGCAGCGGAGGTTACAGCGATCCGTGACGGATAGCCGCAAACTACGGAGCGGCCGACCGTACGTATCGGCAGCGACAAAATGAGAGGCATCGTCAGGCGTCGGCATCGTCATATTCGATTCGTCACCCATCACAGATCACACATCACTCGTCACGGCTACGGATGTTCCTCAACCCAGACTTCGCCTTCCGGCGTATGTTCAAGCTTCCAGATCGGAGTAATCTGTTTCAATTCACTGATCGCCCATTCGCAGGCACGAAACGCCTCGGCCCGATGCTCGGCACCGGCAATGATCAACACGATATTTTCGCCGATCGTGATCTCGCCATATCGGTGAATGATCAGGAGCTCCAGGATGTCGAAATCTTTCAGCCCCCGCTCGCGAATCTCGCGCAGCTTCTTCTCCGCCATCCCTTCGTAATGTTCGAAGGTAATGCTATCGACATCCCGCCCTTTGGAACGATCCCGGGCAATCCCCAGAAACGTCGCGATCCCCCCGATCCGCTTCGATCGGCTCTTGACCCGATCGAGCTCTCGATCGATGGAGAAGTTCTCCCGCTGCACCCGAACGAGCTGGTTCTCATCTATCGGTTCCATGCCTGCCCCACCTGCGAATGGCGGCAACAATGCGATTTCGTCGCCGTCTTTGATTTCAGTCTCCTCGTGGGCAATCTCCTGATTGACCGACACCAGGACCTTCTTCTTATGAATCAACTCCCCGATCTGCGGATACCCGCCATCGAGAAGCTCAACCAAATCTTTCACTCGTCGTCCATCCGCCAAGGCCAGAGAGAGAGAGCCTTGGTTCCCTGCTAGCAGCTTCGTCATACCGAATAGCTTAATCGTGACCATGATGGCTCAGCCTGGCCTCGTATACGTGCCGGACTTTCCCCCTGATTTGGAAAGCAGGCACACGTCACTGAAACTCATCCCGCGATCGACCGCCTTGCACATATCATAGATGGTCAAGGCCGCCACTGTGGCCGCCGTCATCGCTTCCATCTCGACCCCTGTTTGCCCCGTGGTTTTCACCGTGGCGAAGATGCTGATGGCACAGAGGCCTGCTTGGTTCGGCTGGGATGCTTCTTTGAAGGAGATATCGACGCTGGTGATCAGCAATGGATGGCACATGGGGATGAGGTCAGGGGTCCGCTTGGCCCCCATCACGCCGGCAACCTGCGCCACGGATAGGACATCGCCCTTGGCGATCTTGCCTCGTTGAATCTTTTCAAGGGTTTCTGGAAGTAGGAAAACGGTAGCCTGAGCCGTGGCGACCCGCTCAGTCGAGTGTTTGGCGCTGACGTCGACCATCCGCGCCCGGCCTGACTCGTTGAAGTGCGTAAATTCTGCCATCTTTTAGCTAAATCAGCGCGTTACGACTCAATCCTGGCGGGGATTATAGGGGCCGGTGGAAAGGGCAGTCAATAGAGGGGCAGGGCGGCCTGGATGGTCCCTTTCGCTCGCTGAACGCGCACGATGAAACAGTGCTCGTTCAATGCGCGCGGTGAGGGACCATTCCAGGCCACCCTGCTGAGCGGGAAAGTGGAAGAGAGACTCGAAAACATGGGAATGAAAGAGGAAGGGCGGCTCCAGCAATCCTCTGTGCTCGCGCAACGCGCGGCCTCAGAAGGCCCTCGTTGCATGCGCGCAGTGGAGGATCACTGGAAGCCGCCCATCCGAGAAAGGGATAACGAGCGGGCCTGGAAGGACTCATTCTGTAATGGCACGCCGTAGATAAGCATTGGACTTTGCAGTAGACTTGTCTGCAACAGATTGCTGAGGCTGCCTTGCTATGCTGCACGGGTAAGCTGCAGCAGACTTACTGGTTAGGAGTATTCTGATGGGATTTCTGTCATGGCTCACAGGTAAAAGCCCAAAACAAGAAGAGATCAACCCCCCTCCGAGTGACCATGTGATCGCGGGTAAAATCGCAGGGCTTATTGAGTTTCACCTCCACGATCCCGAAGAGTCAGGAGGTCTCGCCCAACTCCTCAAGCCGACGTGTGTAGTGGTCCTCGGAAAAGATGGGGGAGTCAGCCTCCGCTGGCCTTCTAGTCCTGAGTTCGCACGTGACATAGTGAGCTTCGCCTTTCTCCATGACCTGCCAGCGTTCACAAGTTTGACTCAAACCCTCGTCGAGCTATCTAAGTCAGAGAATCGAGAGGCTCTTATTAAGGACTGGCTTCAACTCATGGGCCCAATGACAGTTGATACAATCACAGCAGAAGCCCTAAACGAGATGAAAAGCAAATGGAGAGCGCGCCGAGCAGCCGCAGGGAAACTCCTTCCTCCAGGTGAAACAGACTGGCCGGAAGAATGAAATCTATGGCTTAAGACTTCATCGGACAAACAGTGAGTCCGCCGCAATGCCCCCCACTCTACTTCTAGTGTGACTTGCAAACGCATCGCTATCAATCAAGTGATCGGATGTCTATTTCTCCACCCAACCCTGAGACGGAAAAGAAATTCGAGGAATATCGCCGCTACTTGGTGTACGAAGCCAGTTGCTTGGCAAGCTTCGTCAACCTGTTTCGCAGGCTCTATGAGCGCAGAGTTGATCGACTTGAGGAGATGAACATTGCGCCAGCTTTCTTCCAGGTGGCGACTGACGCTTTGCGTTCAGCTATTATCCTTTGGGCGGATAAACTGTTCGATGAGAGAGGGGAACGTGGTATTTTCAATTTCCTCATGTTTATCGAGCATAATAGGAATATCCTCGCAATAGAACAGCTCAAGCATCGCAAAAACTATCCAGACGGCCATCGGATGCTCAACCGGGATCCTATTACTCTCGAAACGATTAACAGAGACCGAAAATATATCCAAAGCCTTGGCTGCCTTCAAAGCTTCACGACTCTACGGGACAAATTTTATGCACATTTCGACAAGGAGTATTTTTTCGACCGAGAGCGCATGGCGAAAGAGGCTCCCACATGGGATGATCTTGGAAAGGTGATCGCGGTTATATCCGAAGTCATTAACCGATACTCCGTTGCATATGATGGACAGCTTTTCGTCCTGGAACCGGAGAATATCAACGATCTCGATTATCTATTGGATCTTCTGCACACATGCAAGAAGTCGCAAAACAGCTAACAAGAAAAATTGGGGTCGGGTCTTGTAATCCAACATTTCCCCGCGCGCTCCTCCTCTCGGCGTTGGTCCTTTCGATGAGTCTGATCTGAAACGAAATACGCTTCACGCTTAACGAACGAGGGTCTTTTAGGGCTCCAGAATCTCGTTTGCCCTCCTGACTTTAAGGAGATCGCAAGCGTATAATGCGCAACCTGATCCTCATCCTGGGCGTTGAACGGGAAACTCGCGCTGGAAGGATCCTCAAAAAGGCCGTCCAGCAAGGCCGCAGCCGACGAAAGTACCGGAGGCGTACCCACTGGGGCGCACGGTGCGACGAATAAGGAGCACCACGTTTGTGCGCGCCGCCGAGTGGTGAGGCGGCCGGGTCCCCGTTGAGGATTATTTCGATCCGAGAACGAAGTTGGGGATCGTTTTCAGCATCCCACGAATGGCGCACTGAATAAGATGTGCGGCGAACGACAGAAGGAACTCTCGTGAGCAATATGGCTAAATTTGATGTGATTCGCCTCTACCTGCGCGGGCAGTTTCCCAAACATCACATCACCGATTTCGAGGAAGGTACCAGTCGCGCACAGGTCTTCCGAGTCGATGGGCCGCATGGCCACCCGCTCCACTACGCGGTCCTCGGGCTCGACTTTCTCCTCGGGCAAACAGCCGAAGGCCTGCAGCAGTCGCTCGCCTCATCCGGCCTGGGAGAGAAACTGAAGGAAGCCGGCGCCTCACCGGTCACGGTCTCGAAAACAGGGTTCAGCATTGAAGGCACGATTGCCGTCGTGTGACCATGGCAGGAAAAATCATTATCGAACGATTGGAGTTTCAGGGGCGCTGCGGCGTGACGCCGGAGGAGCGCCGACGGCCTCAGCCCTTGGCTGTGGACCTGGAACTGGAATGCCGGACTGAGTCGGCTGCGGCGTCAGATGATATCCGCCAAGCGGTCGACTATGCGGAGGTGGCTGATCGGATCGTTGAAATCGCCGCGACGCAGGACTGCGCCCTGCTGGAAACGTTTTCGGAACGGCTCCTCACCATGCTCTTTGCCGAGTTTCCCGTCGAACGGGCGAAGATCTGGGTGAGAAAACTGGCCCCTCCGCTGGAGCATGTCACCGGTTCGGTCGGTGTGCGACTCGAACGATCTCGCCAGGCTCATCGGATTCAGGATGTGGGACCCACTCCGGCCCGGTTTCTTGCACAGCAACTCCACCGCTTACCGAAGGGTAAGGCGCTCGACGTCGCGGCCGGGTCCGGACGCCACTCGCTCTTTCTCGCCTCACAGGGTTTTCAGGTCGATGCGATGGACCGCGATGAGCAGGCCATGGCCCAGCTCGCAGCCACGGCCAAACAGCGGGGCCTCACGAACCTTACAGTCCGAACGGTGGACCTTGAGCGAACGACGGATGAACGTCCCGAGTTTCCGGCACAGACCTACGACGTCATCCTCGTCTTCTTCTATCTCCATCGCGCGTTGTTTCCCGCGCTCCTCGAATCGCTGAAACCCAGCGGGGTCTTGATCTACGAAACCTTCACCATCGACAACTATTTGCGCCATCGCCATCCGCGCCGCTGGGAATTTTGCCTGGCCCATAACGAATTGCTCCGGCTCACGTCCAATCTCCGCCTCTTATCGTACGACGAAGGCGAACATGACGGCGGCCCTGGACCGGATGCGGTCTATACCGCGCAGCTCGTCGCCCAACAGACAGGACCCAGCAGCCTGCCGCACGAGTCGACATGAGCCGCATCGATCTCCATCTCCATACGACCCATTCCGATGGCAGCCTCTCGCCAACTGAGGTGCTCCGGCTCGCCCACAAGGCAGGCGTGACTGCGCTAGCCATTACGGACCACGACATTGTGACCGGCATACCCGAGGCCATCGCTGCCGGGGCTGAGCTGGGCATTGAGATCATCCCCGGCGTAGAAATCAGTTCCCGTGTGGGCAACAGTGAGCTGCATATCCTGGGCTACTGCCTCCAGTGGCAAGACCCTGAACTGAATCGACGCTTGGCCTTCTTGCGCGAGAGCCGGCATAGCCGCAACCCGCAGATCATCGAACGGCTGCGTGCCTTGGGGCTGGATGTGACCTATGAAGAGGTGCGAGCGCTGGCCGGCACGGATGCGGTCGGCCGCCCCCATATCGCGCGGCTCTTGATGGACAAACACTACGTCACGTCGGCGAAAGAGGCCTTTGATCGCTACCTGGCAGAGGGGCGCCCGGCCTATGTGGCGCGTGAGCTGCCGTCGCCGGCGGATGCCATCGCCTGGATCAGAGCGGCCGGCGGCGTCGCCGTGCTGGCCCACCCCACCTGGGCCAAGGTGTCGGGAGAAAGTCTGAACGCACTCCTGATCGCCTTGAAAGCCGAAGGCCTCGGCGGCATTGAAGTCCACTATAGTAGCCACACGAAGCGACAGACGAGGGAATACCACGACTTGGCCAAACGGCTGGACTTGCTGATCACCGGTGGAAGCGATTTCCACGGCATCACTAAACCGGATATCGAGGTCGGCACCGGAAAGGGCGGCTTGAAAGTATCCGAAAAGTTGCTCGATCCACTCAAAAAAGCTGCCCTCTCTGCTCCTCACTCGTAACTCGTATCTCGTATCTCGTATCTCGTCGTTCGCAGACAATCATGCTTTCTGGCTTGCGAGATACGCTTCACGAGCATCGAGCTCACCGACCGCGCATTTACCCCAATTCGTTGACTCTCCCATCCCATCCGTTACACTTTGAGACGTTCACAGGCAGTCTCACAAATTCCTATGTCGAAATCCTGGACTTGGATCGCTCCCTATACCTTTGCCATCTTGGCCGTGCTCCTGGCCGGTCCCTTGCTGAGCAGCATGGCCGTGGCCCAATCCGCCACGGTTCCGTACCTGGCACTCAGTGGTCCTCACGTCATTCGATTGGGTGCTGACCTCCTCGCGCTGACCATCCTCTGGCTCCTTGCCCTTGCGGCGTCACAGCAGCTCCCAGACAATGGCCGGGGCTCAAGCTTTCTCCGCAGCCTCGTCCTTCCGCTCACGACCCTGATCGTCATCCTCTTCGCCAATAAAGCCTTGAGAACGGTCGGACTGCCACTCGTTGAGCAGATCGGCTCAGCTCGATTCGCCTCGGGCTATGCCATCGGACTTGTCGGCTCCGGGCTCTGGCTCACGACGGCATGGTTCATGAACCATCCTTCGTTACGCAGAGCCTTCGATCCCCCTCTCCAGACCAGACGCCAAGGGGCACAGGCGCTTGCCGAAGACGAGGAAGAAGAACAAGAGGCAGCAGAGGATTCGTCGGAATCGAAGAGTCACTCCGCCACGTCAACGATCATAACCTCCAACCCCTCCACCCCTGGCATGCTCGGGCGTTATAGAGTCTTGAAAGAACTGGGGCGTGGAGCGATGGGACTGGTCTACCTGGGGAAAGATCCCACGATCCAACGGTTCGTGGCTATCAAAACCATGCGGCTCGACCAGATCGACAACGACGACAAGCTACAAGACATCAAGGCGCGGTTTTTTCGCGAAGCAGAATCCACCGGGCGCCTTTCTCACCCCAACATCGTGACGATCTATGACGCAGGAGAGGAAAACGACTTGGGGTATATCGCAATGGAACTCATCGAGGGAACCCCACTGAAACAATGGGCAAGGCAACCCAACTTGATGCCGCTCAACGAGGTCCTTCTGATTGTGGCCACCGCCGCGGACGCGCTGGACTATGCCCATCAGCAAGGAGTCGTCCATCGCGACATCAAGCCGGCCAACATCATGCTCACAAAAGATCGCATCGTGAAAGTCATGGATTTCGGTATTGCAAAAATCGCCTCGAGCAGCAAAACACAGACGAATATGGTGATGGGCACACCGACGTACATGTCCCCGGAACAAATCTCAGGGAAAAAAGTGGACGGCCGATCGGACATTTTCTCGCTCGGCGTCGTGTTGTTCGAACTTCTCACGGGACAGCCGCCGTTCACCGCCGATAATTTGTCGGCACTGCTGTTCAGCATCGCCCATCATCCGCATCCTGCCATTCACACCTTGCGGCCGGATCTTCCCCCGATGGTGCAGGAGATCGTGGATCGGGCGTTGCAGAAAGAGTTGCCTCACCGGTATCGGCGTGCGGACGAATTCGCGCGCGAACTCCGTGCTTGCCTGCAGAGTCTCGCAGCCTAAGGGAGGTGTCGTCTGTCCTTCGAACGAGTGCATAGCGCCAAGTCCGATACCGGCCTCAAGCGCCCCCACAACGAAGACTGTTTTGTGGTCGACCCTGAGCTCGGACTCTATGTCGTCTGCGACGGCATGGGCGGCAGCAATGCCGGCGAAATTGCCAGTGCACTCGCCGTCGAGGCGATTCACGCACATCTGGCCGAAGCAGCCAACAACCCAGACCTTCCGCTGATCGGCCCTGGCGATCCCACGATGTCTGAATCGGCTAATCGTCTCGCCAGCGCGATTCGAGCGGCCAACGAGGTCATCCATCGCGAATCATGGCGCAGACCTGACTATGAAGGCATGGGCACCACCGTGGTCGCAGCACGACTTTCAGAGGAGATGCTCGCCATCGCCCATGTCGGTGACAGCCGTCTCTATCTCATCCGAAACGCGGCCATCCATGCCCTCACCACAGACCATTCCTGGGTCGCTGAACAAATGCTCAAGGGAGTCATGACAGAGGAAGAGGCGGAACGATCTCCCCGTAGAAATATTGTGACAAGAGCCCTCGGTGTCGACAGCCACGTCGAGGTTGAACTGACGGAGGTACCGGTGAAAAGTGGGGACGTGCTGCTGCTCTGTTCGGACGGACTCACCCGTGGGGTCCGCCCGAGCGAAATACTTCAAGTCCTGAGCGGCTCAGACGACATCCCTACTCTGTCCGATCGCCTCATCACCATGGCGAATGAAGCCGGGGGCGACGACAACACGACCGTGGTCGTCGTGGCCCTGCGGAATGCACTCCATACCGGACTATGGGAGCGGCTCAAACAACGGTTTGTCGCGTAACCCATCAGAGGAATCTTGCACGGGAGGCCACATCATGCCGGAAGCACTGACACAACCAGCCACATTACTTGTCAAACTTCACGGGAAGGGCTCACAGCAGATCGAGCTCACCCATGAGACCGTGACGATCGGCCGGAAGGCCGACAACACCCTCGCCATCGATGACCCAGCCGTCTCGGGACACCATGCACGGATCGTCAAGATTCAGGCTGTCTTTTTCCTCGAAGACTTACAGAGCACCAACGGCACGACCATCAATGGAAAATCGATCACGCGCCACCAACTCCATGACGCGGACGTGATTACCATCGGTCAACACCGGCTCGTCTTCCAAGAGCAGGCGACAGCCTGCACGACTGAGACTCCCCCATCAGCAGCCGATTTGGATCGAACCATCGCACTCACAGGATCGAACCGTACCGCCAAAGAACCGGCCCTCAGCGCTAAGATCCTGGTTGTGGCCGGGAAGACCGATCGGTTGGAATACCCCCTCGGCAAACAGGTCACTCTCATCGGATCACAAGAAGGAGCAGCCATTCGGCTGACCGGCTGGTTTGCCCCAAAGTCCGCAGCACGAATCGCCCAACGAGGCCCAAGCTACGCCATTAGCCCTTCTCAAGGCACAAAGTCGCTGCTCGTCAACGGCACGAATGTCGTGGGACAACAGGTCCTGAAGAATGGAGACCAGATCGACGTGGCGGGTGTACAGCTGACGTTCTACCTGCTCTCAGAATCCAAACCGGCCGCTCGCTAAGACGCATACGGCTATTGAACGTAGAGCGCGCCCTTCGGAAGGGTCTCGTAACATCGGTCCGACACGTCAGGGGCATTCGATTGGAGACATTGGAGAATCTGCCCGCCTCCGGGTACGACGTCGGGACAAAACTTTTTTACATCCTCATCGCAGGCGGCCATCATCCGGCCTCGATCTTCCTTCCACTTCACAAACCGCTCGCGCACCTGGCTTTGGCAAAGCGGAGATAGTTTTCTGGCCCGCTGCTCAAGACAACGCGTACGGGCAGCACCGTCTGGAGAATCCGGACACAACTCTTCGATCTCGGACTCGCACCTCAATTTTGCAACCTGCGCGGCACGAGGGTTAAACCGCGTCACCGCTGGAACATCAACTGGTGTATCGGATGACTGTTCCTTCTCTCTCCTTGGCCTGACAACCGATGAAGTCATTGGAGGAGCACCGGGAATGCTGAGGTCTAACTCAGGCGACGCAGGCACTGGAGACGAGGGATGTGCCGCCGGACGAGTCTCAGCCGGTACTGCAGCCGCAGACAGCTCTTCCTGTGAGGGGAAATTAGCAGCCACCGTCCCCCAGACGAGCCCGAGACCAAGCAATGTCATGGCGCCGGCCATGATCCCGCTTGAAGACTGCTGTTGTGCCATGATTGCTCCCTATCTGACCGATCTCAGCATAGGATAAGCCGTGAAAAAAATCGATGAAATGTCCTGTTTTTACGGACGAGGATTCGTGAGGGCGGTCATGCTGGATAATATACAGGGAAAAGGAGACGGGGGAACGACGGTCAGTTCTCTGGTGTCTCAACGATGTGATTCTCGAACCTGGTGCAGCCCTCGGCGAGAAGACGATTGGTGAGCATCTCTCCAGGCCATTCGATCGGCAAATCGGCCGTGAAGACCCAGACATCAGGAGAGGTCCAAACAGGACCATGGTCTTCAGGAAGCTCGGGGTCAAATAGATCGGTCCAGACCGGCATGTAGACACCATTCCCACATTGCGTATGAAGGTGCACGATCGTGCGGGCTCGCACGAGGGGGTCCAGATCGCGCCAGACCGCTGCGGTCTCATCCGCCAACCGATGGAGCCGCACGGCATTTTGCGCATCGAACATGGCGTAGGCGGCGTACACCGGCGCCTCAAGCATATCGGGAGCGAGCGCCAACTCGGGACATTGCTCCACGAGACCTTCAAGGAGCGCCCGGCGATGCCGGTCTTCCAGTGCATCGGGCAGTCCAGAATCCGGAACGCCGATCAGCTCAAAGAAGAGAAATGCCGTACTCTCGACGGGAGGATAGAGCCGGGCCGCAATCGAGGTGGTCCGCTGCGAATCTGCGACTGAGCTCAAATGATCGTTCAAGCCCTGGAGACTGAGCGGCTCTAACGTCGAATCGGTCAGGAGGCGAGACTCGACTCGCACCACGGTCCCGGCTGAGAGGCGAAGATGCCGGTGCAGCAAATCTGCCGTCGCGACCGGGTCGATCTTGAGCTTGAGCGGATGGGTCAGATTCGCCTGGAGAGGAAGCTCCAAGGCCGCCATGATGGCATAGGACAGCTTGTCATCGGCCGGCCCATCTATGAGCACAGAACAGGAGGCCTCTGCGAGGAGATCGAAGAGCCATTCCGCCATGTCCTCATCCAGCGCCGCCAGCACCGTAAGGAGATCGTATTCCCGTCCCTGCTCCAAGAAGGCCTGCAATGTATCGATCGCCGCATCGGTATCGCCATGATCATGGCGCCGGGCATTGATCAAGTGCACGAGATCTCGGGTGAGGGGGTCGGGACGAGACCAACTCAACATATCAACAGACTCCTCCAGCACAGTCGTGCATCACTGACCCCATGTTGCCAAACTTTCCATGTGGTAGCAAGCGCTCCAGCAGTTTATTCCCATAGGGTTCTGCCCCTTGATGAGACGACATCGGGCTCACGCGCCAATCACCTTGACCAGCACACGTTTCCGCCGCATGCCATCGAACTCTCCGTAGAAGATCTGTTCCCAGGGACCGAAGTCCAACCGGCCTTCGGTGATCGCGACGACAACTTCTCGGCCCATCAGCTGGCGTTTGATGTGCGCGTCGCCGTTATCTTCGCCGGTCTCGTTATGCCGATAGGTTGCGGCCTGAGGAACCAGCGTTTCCAGGAATCGGTCATAGTCATTGAGTAAGCCCGGTTCGTCGTCGTTAATGTAGACGCTCGCCGTGATATGCATGGCGTTGACCAAGACGAGCCCCTCTTGGACCCCGCTCTTCTTGACCGCCGCCTCGACCTGTTGCGTGATGTTGAGGTAGGCGCGCCGCGTCTTCGTTTCGAACCAGAGCTCTTCGCGATAGGATTTCATGGTCGTCGGTCAGTGGAAGTTCATTCTGCCGAACTGGACCGTCAAGATGCAAGCAGGACGAAACGGTATCCGTTATCGATCAATCGAATAGGGCGGTATATACTAGAACCATGTCCGGCAAGAAGACGCGCACTCCCTCAGGCCCGCCACACCTCCCACGACTTCGCCTTTCGGACCATGCCACGACCCTGTTACGCGGGCGCTATCTGGGCAAGAATACGACGGGAAGGATCGTCGAGACCCCGGCGCACATGTTCTGGCGCGTAGCCACCGACATCGCACAAGCTGAACGACTCTACCCCCGCGCCAGCCGGCTACCCCACGCCGCCCAACGATGGTACGACTGTATGGCCCGTCTCGATTTCCTTCCCAACTCTCCCACGCTGATGAACGCCGGGCGTCGACTCCAGCAGCTCTCGGCCTGTTTTGTGCTCCCGGTCGAAGATTCCCTCGACTCCATTTATGACAGTCTGAAACATCAAGCCCTCATCCACCAATCGGGCGGCGGCACCGGATTTTCGTTTAGCCACCTCCGTCCTCACAACGACCTGGTTTCATCGTCGAGCGGCGTCGCCTCCGGCCCCATTTCCTTCATGCGCCTCTTCAATCTCTCGACGGATATCATCAAGCAAGGCGGGACCAGACGGGGCGCGAATATGGGCATCCTCCGCATCGACCACCCGGACATTCTGGACTTCATTGCGCTCAAACAAACCCCGACCGAAATGACGAACTTCAATCTCTCCGTCGGCATCACCGATTCGTTCATGCAGGCACTCACGCGCCGTCGCACGTACGCTCTGATCAATCCGCGAACCGGCAAACCCGCGAAACGGCTTCCGGCCCAGCTCGTCTTCGATCGGCTCGTCGAAGCAGCCTGGGCCAGCGGGGAGCCTGGCTTGGTGTTCCTGGACACGATCAATCGGGGGAATCCCACTCCCCGCCTCGGCACCATCGAGTCGACGAACCCCTGTGGCGAACAACCGCTACTGCCCTTTGAGTCCTGCACCCTCGGCTCTATCAATGTCGCCAACTTCGTCATGCCATCGAGCGCAGGACCCGCCATCGACTTCGCTCGATTAGCCGACATCATTCCTCTCGCCGTGCGCTTCCTCGACAATGTGATCGATCGCAACCGTTTCCCCCTTCCCCACATCGACCGCATGACGAAGCGCACAAGGAAGATCGGCCTGGGCATCATGGGCTTTGCCGACTTGCTGATCGCCCTCAACATCCCCTACGACTCCGAGGCTGCCATCCACACAGCCGGCGCCCTGATGGAGTTCTTTCAATCTCACGCCCATCGTGCATCCGCGGACCTTGCCACCGAGCGCGGAGTCTTTCCTGCCTATCGAGGCAGTCGGCTCCAGACTCTCGGTCAACGGCATCGAAACGCCACCGTCACCACCATTGCACCGACTGGCAGCATCAGCCTCATCGCCAACTGCTCACCAGGCATTGAGCCGCTCTACGGCGTGCAGGAAGTCCGCCGCATCATGGATGGCGTTGTGCTCACCTCCTGTCATCCGGCCTTCGTCCGCTACGCAGAGGCCCTCGGTCTCGATCTCGACGCGCTCCAGGCCAACCTGTCGGCGCATCCTTCCATCCAACATATGACCGATATTCCAGAAGAGCTGCGACACCTCTTTGTCACAGCCCATGATGTCTCGGCCGAGCAACATGTGCGTATGCAGGCGGTGTTTCAGCGCTATAGCGACAGCGGTGTCTCAAAAACCATCAATTTACCGGGCACCGCGACCAAAGCCGAAGTCGCCGCGGCCTTTCTGCGCGCCTATCGACTGAAGTGCAAAGGCCTCACCGTCTTTCGAACAGGCAGCCGTGAACAACAAGTCCTGTCCTGTCACCCTTCGAACCCCTGTTGAGAATGGCCAGGCATCGCCCAAATTCCCCAACAAAATTGACAGTACCCAACGATGGTGATACGTATATTCACAGACTTGGTGTATGTCGAACCGAATCGTTCAGCAGGGAGGTACTCGATGGCTGCGCTCGTTGGAACCCTGACATCAGTCGGGAATTCTTTTGATGTGAATTGGTCGCTCCTCTTCGCCCGCCAACCGGAACCGGACTTGGAATTCACGGAAGAAGAACTCGATCAAACCACCACCACGAGAGCAACCGGCCCGCTGAATCCCCGTAAAAAATCTGGCGGCGGTCGCCCGATCCTCTGGATATTGCTCCTGGCTCTCATCGGCGGCGGCGCCTATGTCGCCACCATGGAACCTGAACTCGTGACCGAATGGCTGAGCCCGTACCTGGGGGAAAGCACACCGCCCCCGGTGGCCATGAACCCAAAACCGGCACCCACAACACCATCGGTACCAGCACCACAAGCGACTCCCAACCCAAGCGATGGGGCGCCGGTGCCCGCGCCATCAGCCTCGGTCCCCACTGCTGTTGCCCCCCCGGCGGTCCCAGCCATGACGCCACCTCAAGCCACCGTGAAACCCGCTGCACCAGCCATGACTTCTTCCGCTCCGATGTTCAGCGAAGGCCAGAAAGTTACGACCACGATGGACGAAACGGCTCCCGGGGGAAGCAGTCCGTTGTTCGCCGACGCATCGGGCAGCAAGCCAGGACCGGTGGTTCGTTTTGGAGCGACCCTGACAGTCCTCGACGGCGATCTGCAGCCGAGCGGCTGGATGTACCAGGTGCGCACAGATGAAGGGACGAAGGGTTGGGTATCGGAGAAACGCCTCCGCTTGAAGTTCTAATCATCCCCTTTCCCCGGCGCAAACTGGCTGCTACGCCTGGCACATTCTCGACTGTTCAGTCGGTCTTCCTGTGCTATAATCCGCCCGCTTTAGCAGGATGCTGAAAAAGACCGCCAGCGGCGTTCTCGCTTCACGAAGAGGCTCTCAACGTACCACAAGGGTACGACTCGCCTCTTCACTCGCTGCGGTCTTGCTGGACGGTCTTTTTGAGCATCCTGAAGTTATTGGTATTTCTTTGCCATATGGAGCGTTTTCGCAGCATTTTTATTTGTCACCGAGTTTTTTTGCAGCCTGTTAGATCTCGTGGTCATGCCAACATTTTGAACGATCCTCATGAACACACTCTCAGCCATCATTTTTGACTTTGATGGAGTCATCGCGGACACCGAACCCCTCCATTTCGCTGGTTTCCGCCAGACGCTCGCTGAAATCGGCATCGGCCTGACTGAGTCCGACTACTACGCCAACTACCTTGGCTACGACGATCGAGGCTGCTTTCTCGCGGCACTCACCGCACATCAGCGCTCCACCGATCTCGCGGCCATCACGACATTGATGCAACGGAAAGCCCTGGCCTATCTGGAGTCGGTGAAGGGACATCTGGTCATTTTTCCAGGTGTGCGGGAATTTGTGCAGGAGGCCGCTGCGACGTACCCCTTAGCCATTGCATCCGGCGCCCTCCGCCATGAGATTGAATTCATCCTTGAACAGGCCGGGCTTCGTAAAGAATTTCTCCACATCACTGGCGCCGAAGACGTCACCAAGGGAAAACCCGATCCGGAGCCGTTTCTCCATGCCCTCGACGCCTTGAATCGACAAGACCCGAAGCAGACCATCGCCCCAGGATCTTGTTTGGTCATCGAGGATTCCATCCCCGGCCTGCGCGGCGCGAAAACCGCCGGGATGAAGGTCCTCGCCGTGGCGAACACGCACACGATCCAAGATCTGCATGAAGCCCATGCCATAACCCCAAGTCTCACACAGGTTCGCCTCAGCGAACTCCGTGAGCGGTTATGGCCCGCCCCATAAGAACCGAGTGATATGAGAATCTGCTCGCTGCTTCCCAGTGCTACCGAAGTGATTGCCGCGCTCGGTCTGAGCGAGGAACTCGTTGGAATCAGTCATGAGTGCGACTACCCGCCATCGGTCGGGAGCGTGCCCATCATGGTTGAGCCGATGATCCCTCCTCATGGGCTGACCAGCGCTGAGATCGATCGACAAGTCGCGCAGTTCGTGGCCTCCGGCCAGCGGCTCTATCGGCTAAACCATGACCGCTTGTGCCACTCGCGCCCCGATCTGATCCTATCCCAAGACCTCTGTCATGTCTGTGCCGTCACGCCGGATCAACTGCATGAGGCCATTCGAGCCATGCCTCACCAACCGACCGTCCTGACATTGAACCCCGGTACGATTCACGATGTAATCGATGATGTCGTGCGGATCGGCGACGCGGCAGGCCGGTCGGCAGAGGGCCATCGTCTCGCGTCGCAGTTACGCGAGCGACTCGAAGCCGTTCGCACTCGCGTCCAGAATCTCTCGCATCGCCCTCGCGTGGTCTGTATCGAATGGCTCTCTCCGCTATATGTCGCAGGTCATTGGGTTCCTGAGATGGTTCAACTTGCAGGCGGACAGGATGTCCTGGCCCAGCCTGGCACCCCTTCTCGCGTTGTGACGTGGGACGACATCGTCGCCGCGTCTCCGGACGTGCTCATCGTCATGCCCTGCGGCTTCTCAGTTGAACGGACACGTACTGAACTATCCCAGCTTATGCTGCAACCTGGTCAATGGCCCATCCCCTCAACACTGAGGGAACAGACATTCCTGGTCGACGCGTCCTCGTATTTTAGCCGGCCTGGCCCTCGCCTGATTGACGGGATTGAACTATTGGCCGCCATCTTCCATCCATCAGACCAGTACCCCATGCACGACTCCATGGCCAGTCGCCTGGAGCCACAACCTCAGCACTAATGCCATGACCATACTCTCTTCGACCGACGCGCAAGCCTACTGCACGACTCTCACCAAGAAGAGCGGGAGTAATTTCTATTATTCATTCCTCTTCCTCCCACGAGCCAGGCGCGCAGCGATGTACACCGTCTACGCCTTCTGCAAGGAAGTCGATAACGCGGTCGATGAGCCCCCGACAGGCAGCAATCCCCAGGATGAGTTGCAGCGGTGGTGGAACGAGCTGGAGGCGGCCTATCAAGGCACACCGACCTTCCCGGTCACCATCAGCCTGGCCACCCATGTGAAACAGCTATCGATCCCACAGGCCTATTTCGAGGAGCTGATTAAGGGCGTGGGCATGGACCTCTCGGCGGCACGATACGCGTCGTTTCAAGATCTCTCGCTCTACTGCTATCGAGTCGCATCGGTGGTCGGACTCATCTGCCTGCATATTTTCGGGCCGACCTCAGCCAGGGCCCAAGACTATGCCGTCTCTCTCGGCATGGCATTCCAACTGACGAACATTCTACGGGACATCGAAACCGACGCAGCCCAGGGCCGCATCTACCTACCGCAGGAAGATCTCATAAAATTCGGATGCACCGAGCAGATGATCCTCCAGCGTCAGGAGAGTGAAGAACTCCGAAAGTTGCTTCGCTTCGAAGCCGCACGAGCCCATGAGTATTACGCCAAGGCACAGGCGGCGTTCGAAGCCCTGCCGACACATGACCGGCGCGCATTGACCGTCTCGGAAATCATGCGTGCCGTCTATTTCCGCATCCTGAAAAAAATCGAGGATCCAGGACATCGGATTTTCGGTCCTCGCGTCCGACTCTCAACCAATCATCGGCTGGCCCTTGCCGCCGGAGTCTGGCTCCGCTCAAAATTCTTGTGACGCCCACGCACGCTCAGTCCGTCGTGATTCTTGGTGGAGGCCCGGCCGGGCTCACCGCCGCCTATCGTCTCATCCGCCAGGGCTATCGAGTCACGATCGTCGACCCTCAGCCACTCTTGGCGGGTGCCACCACTGGTACGCCTGCGGACGACAGCCCTGAACCGCTCACAATCCTCGGTTGCCATCACGCAACAAAGGCCTTACTAGGCTCACTCCATGCCAATCTCCAGCAGCCGACACAGCGAGACATCTCTCTGGAATTTCGCCTCAACGAGAATGCCATCGCCCGTTATCCACATGCCTGGTTCCCCGCCCCCCTACATACCTGGGTCAGCCTGCTGAGGTTTACAGGCCTCCCCTGGACGGAACGGTGGCGATTGGTATCCCGATTGGAACGGCTCTGGGAAGGCGATGAACGCCTGCCTGCCGACCTGGAACAGCGCACCGCCGACGAATGGCTTGCGTCAATAGGACAAAGCGCGCAGACGCGCCGTGTCGTCTGGAATCCTCTCGCGCGCTGGCTGACTGGCAATGAACTCTCTGCTCTGTCCGCCGATGCCTTCATCGCATCGCTGCGGCCCTTGTTCCTAAGCACTCGTCACGATAGCCGCATCTCGGTTGTCCAGGACTCGCTGCAAACCTGCCTGATACGACCCATCACCGAGAGACTGACGGCGGGCGGAGCGACCATCTTACGCAATACCGACTCGGCGCAGTTCCGCTATGAGCGAGATCACATCACGGGAGTCCTGTTGAGGAATGGGTCACTGCTGCAGGCCGATTGGTATATCGCCGCCCTGCCTCCGCAGCAACTCACGCCGTTACTTCCGGAACGATGGCTGACCCGCTATGCCTACTTTCAGCAGCTTGCGGAATTGGTGTCGCAAGACGGCACCCTCTTACATCTGCAAGCAGAGCAACCCTGCGCCACTCCTCGCCTCATCCTCTTAGGCGATACCGCGTTTCACTCGCTACTCGTCACAGCGGCAACGCCAGACCGCACAGGCTTCTCCCTGCTCACAACCGACCATCAACTTGCGCAGACTCGATCGGACTCCAACCTTGATGGACTCATTCCTGACATGCTCAGATCGTTGGAACTTCTCCGTCCCGGATGCAGGCTCGGACCGATCCACCGCCGAACGATGCCCAACGCCATCCTCTCACTCAGGCCCGGCACGAAACTGCATCGGCCCATCCAACGGAGTCCGATCGCCAACTTGCTCGTGGCTGGGGCCTGGACCGATACCGGATGGCCGCCCAACCTCGAAAGCGCGATCGTCAGTGGCAACCATTGCGCCGATGCCATCGCGCGCCAATAGGTCCGCTTGACGATGGCACTATCCAATGGTAGGTCTATGAGGATGAGACAGCCGTTGGTGAAACGCGCCTTGCTAGCAGTCATTGTGCTGACGTTCGCCGGATGCGCACCCGGTTCCTCCACGCGTGGAGGCAATCCGCAGGGGCTGAGTCAGCGAGATCTGGAACGGGATTATATGGAGTGCGAGTACAAGGCGAGGCTAGCGAACGAAAACCAGTTCTATAACCAGAGTACCCCCTTCCCGTTCAGCGGAGGCCCCCAAAGCCCGAGCGACCATGCCCGCGCCCTGCACGGGATCTCGACGATCAATGCGATGAGGGATACTTGCTTGGCGGCCAAAGGCTACCGAGTCGAGTAGACGGATGGTGAAAAAGGCCTCCGGCTTCGTTCCCTGCCTTCGCCGAAGCGGCTTCGCACAGGCAGGTCGCATCGTTCATGTTGCCGCTCTCGCCCCCTCACTCACATTGACAAGATTGGCACAGCTTCCTAAGATATCGGCCATATTCCTCATGGCTCCATTCCATCATGACCACGACACCCCTTCAAGAGCTGGCGAAATCTCTCCATAATTGCCAGCTGTGCAAACTGGCAAAACTCGGCCGGCGCCAGGTCGTATTCGGTGTGGGAAATCCGCATGCGACTGTGATGTTCGTCGGGGAAGCGCCTGGCTTCTATGAGGACCAGCAGGGGGAACCGTTCGTCGGGGCTGCAGGAAAACTCTTAAACGAGCTCCTGGAATCGGCGGGACTGTCACGGAGTGACATCTACATCGCGAACGTGATCAAGTGCCGCCCCCCGAACAACCGAGACCCGGAACCGGATGAGGTCGAGACGTGCAAACCGTTTCTGCTGCAACAGATCGCCATGATCCGTCCTACTCTCGTATGCACGTTGGGAAATTGGGCGACGCAAACATTGCTGGAACGAAAGGTGGGAATCACGAAGGTTCGCGGGCAGGCGTTCTACATGAAAGACTTTGTGCTCTTCCCCCTGCTGCACCCGGCAGCGGCCTTGCACCAAAGCAGCATGCTCGAACCGCTTCGTGAGGACTTCAAGAAACTAAGAGAATTTCTGGACCGTCATGCAACGCCGGTCGAACCGACAGAGGCCACTCCGCCAGCAGCTCCCGTGCTTGAAGCCGAGCAACCTCAACCGACGCAGATGGAACTGTTCTGATAAGCGGGACGAACCGCGAGCAGCACCCTCTTGGAACCGGGCCCTGTGACGAGGTTACGCCTTTTCAGCCTTTGCAGAAGTTGCAGACTCGGAATCCGGCTCTGACTCCCCGTCCAATTCTGCCGGTTGTTCTTCTTCCGGCACATCGAACCAGGACACAACCATCTCGTCCCACCAGGCTTCATCGATCTCTTTCCCTGGATCGGTGCCAAGAAACGAAACCTCATCCTTCGTAATATCGGGACCGACCACCTGGGGCTGGAACTTCGCTCGGTCGATGATCTCTTTCGTCGCATATCCTCCGACGATCCAGGAATCCGGATCGGCGCGGCGCGATTTGTAGGCCTTGAGCCCGATCTTGAGATACATAAAGATCTGCTGTTGCGCAGGATCCCCGACGCCTGACTGCGGCAGGCCCAGCGTCTTTTCGATCTTCTTGCGCCAATGCCGGTCGTCGTATCTCGACGTAATCAACTGGAGCATGGTCTTTCCAAGTTCGGTATCAAGCGGCATGGTGCGTGGTTCCTTTAGTCACTGTTTCAGGCGACCGGTTGTATGAAAACTCATCGTCCATAGGTGACGGTGAGGGAGGCTTTTCCTAACGCATTCTGATTCAGATAGTACCCCACCATCGCACCGGACGCCTCTTTCTTGAGCGGGAGCTGATCCACTTTCAACGCATAGACCGTAACAATATACCGATGCGGCTTATCGCCTTGAGGAGGGCAGGGACCGCCGTACCCCGGCTGACCGAAATCGGTGATACTCTGAACTGCGCCCTGCGGTGCGCTGCTACCGTTTGATTGGCCTGCACCGGCCGGGAGGGACGTGATGCTGGGAGGAATGTTGAAGATCACCCAATGCCACCAACCGCTTCCCGTCGGAGCGTCAGGATCATAGACCGTCACGGCAAAGCTTTTCGCATCCTTCGGCGCCTGCTCCCACTTCAATTCCGGCGACACATTGCTGCCGGTGCAACCGAAGCCGTTAAAGACATGTTCGTTGCCGATGCTGCCCTGCTCTTTGATCGTGGGGCTCGTCACCCGAAAATCTGCGGCAAAACCAGGAGCCGGAAGCAGCACAAGAACCATCAACGCCCATACCTGTCGCATCGTGTCGCTCCTTCCTCCGGTCTCAACTCCCGGCGATCGTCATTTCACCGATCTTGATCGTCGGACTGGCAATGCGCCCACGGAACACGAGATCGTTACCGATCATCTCGATTCCGGCGAACATCTCTTGTAAGTTACCTGCAATCGTAATCTCTTCGACAGGGTACGCCAACTCGCCCCCCTCGATCCAGAACCCGGCAGCGCCCCGTGAGTAATCGCCGGTCACCATATTGATGCCAAAACCAATGAGGTCCGTGACATAGAGCCCCTGCTTCACCGTCTTGATTATCTCTTGTGCCGTCTTCGTCCCGGGCGCGAGATAAAAATTCGTCGGACCGACCGACGGATTTTCACCGACGCTGCGGGAGGCGTTGCCGGTCGAGGCCATACCAAGCTTCCGTCCGGAATAGGTATCGAGCAAGTAGCTTTTCAAGACCCCTCGCTCCACCACGGTCGTTTTTCTGGTCGGGAGGCCTTCGCCGTCGAACGGCCGAGAGCCCAGTCCTCCGACCACTCGCCCGTCGTCATAAACCGTCACATACTCAGGAGCCAGAGGCTTGTCCAATTGCCCTGCCAGAAACGAAGCCCCTTTATAGAGCGAGTAGCCGGACACCGCGCTGCAGAGATTCCCCATGAGGCTTCCGGCCATCTCAGCATCGAAAATGACAGGAGCCCGTTGAGTCGCCACCTTCCTCGCCCCGAGTTTTCTGACCGTCCGCCGCGCCGCTTCCAGTCCCACCGCTTCAGGGGAATCCAATTTGGCAAACTTCCGCTGCACGGCATACCAGGAATCCCGCTGCATGGCCCCGGTCTCCGGATCGGTCGCAACAGGCGATGCCGCCATTGAAAAGCTGGAACTTTGATACTCGCCCAGGAAGCCATGACTATTGCCCAAGACCACGCGCCCAGAGGAGGAATCGAAGTCGCCCCCTTCAGAGTTTGTCACCCGCTCGTCCGAAGACATGGCGGCAGCCTCCACCCTCTTCGCTAAATCGATCTGCTGCTCCGTATTGAGCCTGGTTGGATCGTAGAGATCTAAATCCGGCCGCTCGCCTGCCATACGATCCGCAGCCGGCAACCCGGATACCGGATCTTCCACGACGGCCTTCGCCAAAATACAGGTTTCGGCCACGAGTTGATTCAAGGAATCTGCTGAAAAATCTGACGTTGAGGTACTGGCAGAGCGTTTCCCGACAAAGACACGTAGCCCGAGATGCTTCTCCCGCGCTTTCGTGAGACGATCGACGGCACCCAGCCGGACCTGAACTGAAAACGTTTCACCGTCGGCAATAATGATGTCCGCTTCCGTCGCGCCACTAGCCTTTGCCTTCGCCAAAAGATCCATGGCGAGCTGACTATACCCATCCCGCTGTTGTATCGGCTGGTTCATCGCTGCGTCCCGCCCACGGTGATCTCATCGATTCGAATGGTCGGCAGACCGACACCCACTGGAACGGACTGCCCTTCCTTGCCGCATGTGCCGATGCCCTCGTCGAGCTTGAGATCGTGCCCGACCATCGAAACCTTGGTGAGAATCTCCGGTCCGCTGCCGATCAATGTGGCGCCCTTGACCGGTCTCGTAATCTTCCCACCTTCAATCAAGTAGGCTTCGCTGGCTGAAAATACGAACTTTCCGTTGGTGATATCCACCTGCCCGCCACCGAACGACACGGCATAGAGGCCGCGATCGACCGAGCGAATGATGTCCTCAGGATCCGACGTTCCGGCTAACATGAACGTATTGGTCATTCGCGGCAAGACCACACTTTGATAACTCTCGCGCCGTCCGTTGCCGGTCAGAGGAATGCCCATCAGCCGCGCATTAAGTTTGTCGGTGATATAGCCGCGCAAGATCCCGTTCTCAATGAGTACCGTGCGACCGGTCGGGGTCCCCTCATCATCCATATTGAGCGAGCCCCGACGGCCCGGCAAGGTTCCATCATCGACAATCGTGCAGATATCGGAGGCCACTCGTTTACCGAGGAGGTTCGAAAAGGCTGAGGTTTTCTTACGATTGAAGTCCGCTTCCAGACCATGGCCGATGGCTTCGTGCAACAGAATCCCCGGCCAACCTCCCCCCAGCACGACCGGCATGACACCGGCTGGCGCCTCGACAGCAGAAAGATTGAGAATGGCTTCACGAGCCGCTTCACGAGCAAACCGCAGATGCCGATCGCCCTCGTGGTAGAACTCAAATCCGACACGCCCCCCCCCGCCGAACGAGCCGGCTTGGCGTTGCCCGTTCTCTTCGGCGATACAGGTGACTTGCAACCGTGAAAGCGGCTGCACATCTCCGATCAACGTGCCATCGGAGGTCGCGACTACGACCACCTTATACTCCGTGTTAAACGAGGCCATCACATTCTTGATGCGCGGGTCATAGCGGCGCGCCTCGGCATCGATGGCATTCAAGAGAGACACGCGATCGGCTGTCGCCACTTCGGCCTGTGCCCGTTCAACCGGGTAAAGGTCTCGTGTTGGACGTTGGCGGACAGGTACTGAAACTGCCTGGGCCCCGCTTGGCGAATTGGCAATGTAGCGCGCCGTATCGGCCGCCAGCTCGAGATCCTTTTTCGTCAGTTCATCGGAATAGGCAAAGCCGGTTTTTTCGCCCGCCGTGGCACGCACCCCCACACCCTGCGACACATTCTTCGTGGCACGTTTGACGAGGGACTCTTCCATCGAGACGGACTCGGAGACACAAGACTCAAAATACAGATCGGCATAGTCGACATCACGGACTTTGACCCGTCCGAGCGCCGAGAACACTTCACTTTCGGTCAGACCAAAGGAGGCTAACTGAACAAGTTCACCCATGGTTTGAGAATCCCCACGACGGTTGGCATACGAATGGACGCTGGAGTATAGCCGAATCATTTCCGCAGGCGCAATGCAGAATCGTCCAACTTGTCGCTTTTACAGGACTTTTACGAAAATTCGTTTGACTTTACTCCCCCTCGCCAGTAGACTTTGCTCGCCTGCCATAAGTTTTCACCCAAGATTAAGGATCGTGACGAGCTACATCGCATGAGCACGAACGAATCATCGGCTATGGACCAGTTATCCAACGAAGAGCTGGCCACAAAACTCGAGTCAGACCTCTTACCCAAACACGTGGCCATTATCATGGATGGCAACGGCCGCTGGGCAGAACTCCGCACCCTTCCTCGCATCGCCGGTCATCGGGAAGGGATTCAGTCCGTTCGGGAAATGATCACCGTCTGCCTGGAGCTTGGCATCCACGCCCTGACCATCTACGCGTTTTCACAGGAAAACTGGAATCGTCCTGCGCAGGAAATCTCCTCGCTCATGGGCTTGCTCGAATACTACTTGTCGACGGAGCGAACGAAGCTCATTGAACAGGGTGTCCGGTTCCGGACCATCGGCCGACTCGACGCCCTCCCGGCCTCCGCCCTCCAATGGGTCCGGGCCGCCGAACAAGAAACTGCCCATCTCGACAAACTGCATCTGACCGTCGCCCTCAGTTATGGTGGCCGGACCGAGATTGTCGATGCGGTGCGGGAGCTTCTGCGTGAGGCACAAGACGGGAAACTGCAACCGAACGAGGTCGATGAGTCACGAATCCAACAACACCTCTACACCCACGACCTGCCCGATCCTGACCTGTTAATTCGCACGAGCGGCGAAACGCGAATCAGCAATTTCCTCCTCTGGCAGCTGGCCTACACCGAGCTCTACTTCACGCCAACTCTCTGGCCCGACTTCCGTCGCCGCGAACTCTTGCTGGCCTTGCTGGAATACCAGCGCCGCGAGCGGCGATTCGGTCGCGTGCTCAGCACCATTTCTTCATAGTGGCCGATGTAAACGTCCACATGCAGCAAGCCAACACCGCCGGCCAACAGCCGGCAAGCCCAACACCCTCTGCAGCGCCTCGGTTTGACCCCCGCCGGATCTATACCGTCCTGGTCCTCGCGCCACTTTTGTATGCCGTCATTCGGTACCTCCCACCCCTCGCATTTTCAGGCGTCGTGGTACTGGCCGGTGCGCTCGCGCTCTTCGAATTCTATCGATTATGTTTCAGCGACCACAGTCACTCCTGGCTGATAGGAATCGGCCTGACAGGATTCGCCGCGGTGATTCTCGGCGCACACCAGCCAGGCATCATCGTACCGAGCCTTCTCGCGACATTGATCGGCATTATTTCCGTTCCGCTATTCAGTCGCGCGCCCCTCGAACAGAGCCTGAAGAACGGCGCCATGACCTTGTTCGGCGTACTCTACCTGGGCCTCACGCTTGGCCCGCTCTCGATGACGAGACTGCTGCCTCTCGGCGAATGGCTCATCTTTTTTCTTCTCTTGGTTACCTGGGCGTCCGACACCGGAGCCTACTATGTCGGCACCCTCTACGGACAACATCGCTTGGCGCCCACAATCAGTCCAAAAAAAACCTACGAAGGCTTGGTCGGCGGGTTGATTGGTGCGATACTCGCCGCGTATGCGGTTCGTTGGTGGTTTCTCCCTGAGTTGTCTGGCCTCGACTGTCTCGTCTTGGCCACCCTGCTGACCATCACAGGTCTGTGGGGTGACCTGACCGAATCGGCCATGAAACGAAGCGTCGGCATCAAAGACTCCGGAGGAATTCTGCCAGGACATGGCGGCATGCTCGACCGGCTGGATAGTCTCTTGTTCACCGCCCCTGCCTTCTACTACTATATAACGATGGTAAGCCGCCTACGAGTCATCGAGTGAGGGATCAGCTATGAAAACAATCGTCATTCTCGGATCGACTGGGTCGATCGGCACCAGCACCTTAGATATCGTGGACCGGTTCCCGGAAGAGTTCCGTGTGGCAGGACTGACTGCGGGAAGCAATGATGAAAAACTCGAAGAGCAGATCCGCCGTTACAAGCCCCGCGTCGTGGCCCTCTCGAATGCCGCCGCAGCCGCCAGGCTCCGGCAGCGCTGCGCAGGATTGCCCGTTGAAATCCTTGACGGTCAAGAAGGTTTGATTCAGGTCGCCTCTGCGCCAGAAGCTGAGCTCGTCATCTCAGCCATCGTCGGTGGCGCCGGTCTTGTCCCCACCCTGGCCGCGATCCGGAGCGGAAAACAAATTGCCTTGGCCAATAAAGAGCCGATGGTCATGGCGGGAAAACTGATGCAGGACGAGGCGCGGCGGCACGGTGTCCGCATTTTCCCGGTCGACAGCGAGCATAGCGCCATCTTTCAGTCGTTAGAAGGCCATCGCAAAGAAGATGTCCGCCGCCTCATCTTAACGGCGTCCGGAGGGGCCCTCTGGACTCTGACGAAGGACGAGCTGCGCGATGTGACCCCCGAACGGGCGCTCCAGCATCCCAATTGGAAAATGGGCGCCAAAATCACCATCGATTCTGCCACCCTCATGAATAAGGGACTTGAAGTCGTGGAAGCCCGCTGGCTCTTCGACATCCCGGAGTCGCAAATCGAAGTGATGATCCATCGGGAAAGCATCATCCATTCTCTGGTAGAGTATGAAGATCGTTCGATGATTGCGCAGTTGGGATTACCGGATATGCGAACGCCTATATCCTATGCGATGCGATACCCAGGGCGCCTGCCGCTGGACCTCCCGTCACTGGATCTGACGGAGATCGGAAAGTTGACGTTCTGCAAACCGGATCACGACCGGTTTCCCTGTTTAGACCTTGGATTTGAATCGCTGCGGATCGGCGGAACGATGCCGGCCACGATGAATGCCGCCAACGAAGTGGCGGTTGAGGCGTTCCTGAATGGGGGCGTTCGGTTTACCGATATTGTAGACATTATTCGCAGCACGATGAGCGCCCATAGCCCCAAAGAAGTGGATACGCTGGAAGAGGCCCTAGAGGCAGATCGCTGGGCCCGAGAGAAGGCAGAGTCATTGGTCGTCGCATTGGCACGCTAGTTTCACACGAAGGAGCATACACCGTGTTCATGGCATTCACCTGGTCCCCCGATACCCTCTGGTTGCTTTTGCAGAAGGCCTGGTGGTTCCTGGTCGTCCTCGGCGTGCTCGTCGCGTTCCATGAACTCGGGCATTTCCTGGCCGCTCGCTGGGTCGGCGTCAAGGTCCTCAAATTCTCTCTGGGATTCGGACCGAAGATTTTCGGCCGCCAAATGGGCGAAACCGAATATCTTCTCTCAGCCATCCCACTGGGTGGCTACGTCAAGCTGTTCGGCGAAGATGAAACCGAGGCCACCACGCCAGAGGATCGGACCAGGTCCTTTGCGCACCAAGGCCTCTGGGGGAAAGTCCTGATCGTCGCCGCAGGGCCTGGATTTAACTTTATTCTGGCCTATTTTATTTTTGCGGGATGGCTCGCCACCGGGGCGCCACTATTCGTTCCCACGTTCCAAGACTTGAATCCCGATGTCGAAGCGATGGTCCCCGGCTCTCCAGCCGACACGGCCGGCATCCAGATCGGCGACCATATCAGCCGAGTCAACGGACAGGAGATCTCGACCAGGACGGAACTATTCGACGCTGTGGCGAAAAGTAAGGGCCAGGCGCTGACGCTTGAGATTAAACGAGACGGCCAGGTCAAAACACTGTCGGTGACGCCCACCACTGCCCCTGGACCACAGGCCTCGACACAAGAGCCCGCCTATTACTTAGGCGTCGAAGAAACACCTCCCCTTGTGACTTCCGTCATGCAAGGCTCTCCAGCAGCCAAAGCCGGGCTACAGGCAGGTGACCATGTCGCCAACATCGAGGGCCACACGATCCATACCTGGTCACAGATGACCGGTATAGTGAAAGAAAACCCCAGCCACCCACTCAAGATCGAGGTTCTGCGGGAAGGACAGCGGATTCCACTGACCGTGACGCCCTCTGCCGAGAAGACCATGGTCAATGGCCAATCGGTCGAGGTTGGCAAGATCGGCATTTCAGGACCCGGCCGTTCGATCATGCGCTCCAGCACCCCGCTGTTGTCACTCTATGACGGCTTGGGAGCCACGTGGGGCTGGACCGAGCTGACGGCCATCGGTCTCTACAAGATGATCGTGGGGGACATCTCCAGTAAAAATATCGGAGGACCGCTGACGATCGCGAATATTTCCGGAGAAGCCGCTGCGCAAGGGGCCTCGAGTGTGGTCTTTCTCATCGCCATTCTCAGCATCAATCTGGGCGTCCTTAACTTGCTCCCTATTCCCATTCTCGACGGCGGCCATCTGTTATTTTTCCTGATTGAGGCCATCCTCAGGAAGCCCCTCGGTGAACGCCAAAGAGAAGTAGCACAACAGGCAGGCCTCGTGTTATTAGTGGGCGTCATGATTTTTGCGTTCTGGAATGACCTTGAGCGAATCTTTTTACGGTAAAACCTGAGGCGGAAAGTCCCGACGTTGAATGTGTTCATTTCGTCACAACAACTCCTCGATCACCGTCACTTTGAACTGAATAACCTACAGCCGTAATCCCTTATTTATTGACCCTTCTCACAGAATTATGCGTACCTCTCAAGTCTTAATCCCGACATTGCGCGAAGAACCGGTTGAAGCGGAAACCGTCAGCCATAAGCTCATGCTCAGAGCGGGGCTGATCCGCAAAGTGGCAGCCGGCATCTACACCTATCTTCCGCTCGGACTCAGAGTCATCAGAAAGGTCGAGCAGATCATTCGTGAGGAAATGAACCGGGCTGGGGCACAAGAACTCCTCATGCCCATCGCCTCTCCCGCAGAGCTCTGGCAGGAAACAGGCCGATGGAACTTCTACGGCAAGGAGTTGATCCGCTTTAAAGATCGCCATGAACGCGAATTCTGTTTGGGACCGACCCATGAGGAAGTGATCACCGATTTGTTCAGGAGAGAAGTCCGCTCCTATCGGCAGATGCCACTGAATTTCTATCAGATCCAAACAAAGTTTCGAGACGAAATCCGCCCCCGCTTCGGACTCATGCGGGGACGCGAGTTCATCATGAAGGACGCCTACAGCTTCGACCAGGACGAAGCGAGCGCCAAGGTCAGCTATCAGAAGATGTACGACGCCTATCAGCGTATCTTCACACGCTGCGGCCTCACCTTTCGCGCCGTAGAAGCCGACACCGGGTTGATTGGCGGCAGCTCATCTCACGAGTTCATGGTGCTCGCCGATACGGGCGAGAACACCATCGTCTATAGCGATACCGGCACCTACGCCGCCAACGTCGAACAAGCCGAAGTGCTTCCTCCTACGGATATGGACACCGACGCACCCCGTCCCCTGCGTGCCGTCCAGACGCCCCGTTGCCGGACAGTCGAAGAAGTCACGAAATTCTTGAACGTCTCCCCTGCTCACCTCGTCAAAACACTTCTCTATTCGACGGGGAAAGAGACTGTGGCCCTGTTGATCCGAGGCGACCATGAGGCCAATGAGATTAAGATTCAACGGCTTCTTCACGTGACGGATCTTGAGCTCGCGACTCCCGCCGTTGTCGAGCAAGTCACAGGCGCGCCGGTCGGATTTGCCGGACCCGTCGGATTGAAAGATGTTCGGATTATCGCCGACCATGCGGTCAAAGCCTTGCGCAACGTGGTCATCGGCGGCAATCAACTTGATACGCACTATGTCGATGCGAATTGGGAGCGTGACTTTCACGTCGAGCAGTTTGCCGATCTCCGCAGTGCCTGTGCAGGAGACCCGTCACCGAGAAAAGACGGGACGTTGAAAGCGACGCGTGGGATTGAAGTCGGGCACGTCTTTATGCTCGGCACCAAATACAGTGAACTCATGAAAGCCTCCTTCCTGGATGCGCAAGGCAAGGAATGCCTCGCCGTCATGGGATGTTATGGCATCGGAGTCGGACGAACTGCCGCATCGGCGATCGAACAGAACCATGACGACAAAGGCATTATTTGGCCCTTCCCCATTGCTCCATTCCATGTGCATCTCCTCCCGCTCACCAAATCTGACCAAACGGCTCACGTCACCGCGCAGCTCTACGACGAACTGCAGGCGGCGGGACTAGAGGTCCTATGGGATGACCGGGATGAACGAGCGGGGGTGAAGTTCAACGATGCAGACCTCATGGGAGCCCCGTTCCAAGTCGTCATTGGCGACAAGGGCCTCGCCGAAGGAGTCGTGGAGGTCAAGACTCGGAAGGACGGAGTTAAACTCAAGATGCCTCCCGCTCAAGTTGCCGCTCATCTGACTCGCACACAAACAAGTTAGCACCTCGTCGTCCCCCGTAGCGGCACTCATCTTGTGGAGCTCGGAAGCTCGCCAGACTGAAACCGCCTTTTTCTTGCCTTCCACTCGCGATCAGCTAGACTGACATTCAACCTCCACTTCAGAGCAATTGTGCTCGTGAACGCCAGGCCCGCATATGCACTTCAATCCGGCGATGACCACCTTGTGTGACATGCAGGAATATTCCTAATGCAAGCCAATCCTGTCCCGCAAAATCTCCAGGAGCTTCAGCAAAAAGTCGCCTTTACCGAAAACATCAAACGCATCGCTGACCAAATCAATGCCGCCAGCGATCTCGACCATATTCTGCTCGATCTGCACAAAGACATTCTCAGTCTCTTCGACGCCGAAGATCTCACCATCTATGCGTTTGATTCGGACAAGAAAGAAATTTTCTCAAAAGTCCCCCACATCGATAGCGTCGAGGAAATCCGCATCCCCATCACGGAACAAAGCCTGCCCGGGTTCTGCGCGAAGTATCTCCGCCCTGTAAATATCGCCGACGCCTATAACATCGCGGAGCTGCAGGGCGTTCACCCTTCACTCCTGCACGACAACTCCTACGACAAGCGAACAGGATTCAAAACCAAGCAGGTCTTGACCTATCCAATCGTGGCAGAGAACAAGTATTTAATGGGCGTGCTCCAATTGCTCAACAAGAAAAGCGGCGCCCGCTTTACCAGAAAAGATGAAGAGTCTGTCGCGGAAATCGCAAAGGCCCTCGGCATCGCCTTTTTCAACCTCCGCAAGGTCTCAAAAAAGAACCCGACCAAGTTCGATCTTTTGGTGACGAATAGCCGCATCTCTCAAAACGACTTAGACAATGCCATCGCCGAATCCAAGAAAGGCGTATCGGACTTCGAGAGCATCTTGATCGAAAAATACAAGGTGCCGAAGATCGAGATCGGCAAATCGCTCGCGCAGTTTCACAAATGCCCCTACATCGAGTACAGCGATCGAACGATCGTCGATATCGAGCTCCTGAAAAATCTCAACGTCGACTACCTCAGAAAAAACCATTGGATGCCCCTCAAGCGGGACAGGACCGCCATCGAGATTTTAACGGACGACCCTGGCGATCTCGACCGTGTGGCGGATATCAAGCGCACGTTCCCAGGCCTCAACATTCGTTTTGCCATCAGCCTCCGCCGTGATATTGCACAATTCCTCAGCTCCGCCACAGGACAGGGACAGGGAGATAGCGGCAGCACCAGAAAGTTGGATGAAAACGTCTCCGATATTCTCGGAGAACTCGTCAACGAAGCCCAAGAAGCCGCAGCGGAAGACGCCGGGGGCGGACTCGACGAAAATGACAACGCCATCGTCCGACTAGCGAATCAAATCATTGCCGATGCCTATCGCCAAGGCGCCTCAGATATTCACGTCGAACCCTATGGCGAAAAACGTGAAACTCTTGTCCGTTTCCGGGTCGACGGTGATTGTTTCGAATATATGAAAATCCCCCAGAGTTATCGCCGTGCCATCGTGTCGCGTCTGAAAATCATGGCCAGCCTCGACATTGCGGAACGGCGCAAGCCCCAGGACGGCAAGATCAAATTTAAACTATCGGAAAACAAGGAAATCGAGTTGCGCGTCGCAACGATTCCGACTGCTGGATATAATGAAGACGTCGTCATGCGTCTGCTCGCGGCCAGCGAGCCCTTGCCTCTTGACAAGATGGGGTTTTCAGACCGAAATCTGGCGGCAATCAAAGAGATCGCGGCTAAACCCTATGGCATCATTCTCTGCGTCGGACCAACCGGTTCTGGAAAAACCACAACCCTCCATTCCGTTCTCGGTTTCATCAATACACCGGACATCAAGATCTGGACGGCAGAAGACCCTGTCGAAATCACGCAGTACGGACTTCGGCAAGTGCAGGTTCAACCCAAGATCGATTTCACCTTTGCCAAAGCTATGCGCGCATTTCTACGAGCCGATCCAGATGTGATTATGGTCGGAGAAATGCGAGATAAAGAAACGGCTGAAATCGGCATTGAAGCCTCATTGACCGGACACCTCGTCATGAGCACACTCCACACCAACAGCGCGGTGGAGACGGTCACCAGACTTCTGGACATGGGCTGCGACTCCTTTAGTTTTGCCGATGCCATGTTAGGAGTCCTTGCCCAGCGCCTCACTCGACGGATCTGCAAGGACTGCAAGGAACAATACGTCGGAACCGCAGTTGAATATGAGGAAATTCGCCAGGGGTACGGGCCTGAGAATTGGGACAAGCTGGGCATCCCGCAGGACAACACGTTCCGCCTAGCACGCGGAAAGGGATGTGAGACCTGCAATCGCACTGGTTTTAAGGGACGCGTGGCACTGCACGAGTTGCTCCTAGGATCGGACCGCATCAAACGCATGATTCAGTCGAAAGCCAAGACTGAAGAGATGGTAAAGGCTGCCATTGAGGACGGGATGACGACCCTCATGCAGGACGGAGTTCAGAAGACGCTTCAGGGCCACACCACGTTCAAAGAAGTGAAGGCCGTGGCGATCAAGTAGTCACAGGTGACGCGCCACCGTCACAAAGCCCGCTTCCTCCCCTAGCAACCTCAGCCCTCTCAGAGCCTCCCTCTACTGCATCCTGTCTATCTGAAATATCTGCGGATGCATGATCGGCATTCGATCATGCTGAGTCGGCAATGCATGCATAGTCAGCGGCATCAGCCTCCCCTTGAGTAAAAGAAGCCCCAGAGAAGATAATCGCACCAAATGATCTTATGTCAATGCGAGGGAACACGGGAGAGAAATTTCCGCAGGCGAGTTTCAGCGCGTTGAGAGAGCGCAATAAATTCCAATCCAAATGTATGACGATTACCCCATCTCACGGTCGCATCGACATTCATCGTCGTCGTCTGATCCGGCAATCGCAGACTGACCGCGAGCTGATCTCCCTGATTCATAGCGGCGGGGCTCATCACTTTTGCACCGTTCAACGACACATCAAGCACAACACCCAATCCTGCACGCTCAGCCGCTGCCCATCGCTGTAAGCCAATGCGTGCAAACGAACAGGCGAAGGGTGCCGGAATGCGAAGACGCGGGTATCGTCTTGACTCAGTGCCCATTCCAACCTCTCATCCACAACCTTCCACGCATCCTGGACATAGGAAAATTATGCGGCGCTCGGTGACATGACCGCCACATACTTTTCCAGACGGCTCTGTGCCGTTGGAGACAACTCCGTAAAAGCCAAGCCGAAAAATTGGTCCTTTGTCCACTGCACCGTGGCCACGGCAATCTCGGCAGGCTTAATTTGCTTGGGAAGACGCAGGCTCAATGTGATTTGATCTCCAGGCTTAATCGCAGCCTCTGTGCTGACTCGCGCCCCGCATATCGAAAGATCGTAGACCACTCCCAAGTCGATAGACGGCCGAAGTAACCAACGCCGAACCTGACGTCGAGACAGCGCGCAGGCGAACGGAGCAGAGATGCGCACTCGCGAATGCCGGCGAAACTTATTCGAGCCAGAGGATCGATATGAGAGTTGTTCCATGGAGCCTCCCTACCCTGTCGCTACTGTACTCCAGAGCGCTCTACTCAGAAAAACATTTCATGAATTCCACTCGTTGGCCCATAACACGAGACGAAGAGCTCCACCATAACCAGACCTTCCGCAAATACCAGGTTTGACTCTGGCCATACCCCATGGTATTCTGATTTTCCGTACGAGCCAGCTTTTCCCCTCGCGCGGCTCCATCTCACTCGATCATCCCAGCGCGCTTGATCAGTTAGGGCGAGCTGCTCTTACGTTCCATTGAAGGTCTGCGCGAATACTGAGCAGACCAATGGGCGAAGTGATTGAAGCATTTCTATCCGATCCCCTCATCTCCATCGAGCATCGGTCCAAACCGGAGATGCCAGGTTCTATAAAGGAGCATCTATGAAGCTATCCACTGGGTGGCGAGCCGACAAAACGAGAAAGAACCGCGCAAGGGCGACAAGAAAACCAAAGATCAGATGGGAGGTACTCGGCCTTCCAAGTCCTCTGGATCCAAGCCTGACCACCTCCATGGAGGATATTCGCCAGCAGGTGTCGAATATGGCTAGCCGCGGATTCGGCCAGGGCACTCGCTCGCGTACGGCTGAGCGAGAAGCAAAAACTACCAATCATGCTCCTGACTCAACCAGCAAGAGACGCCGAGGAGCAACGGAACCGTCGCCTTCGTAGGCGGGACCAGACCATAACGGCAGGCGATTGACGAATCACGACGAGTCGTCACGCAAAGGAGGGCATCATCGGACGAGCAGGAAAAACGACCATCGCAAAACGAGACCGCGAGAAAGCGAAACAGGTTCAGCGGCGCGATAAAGACGCGAAGCGGGAACAGCGTAAGACCGAGAAGCCAGATCGCCCATCGAGCACTGAGGGAGGAGAAGATCCTGATTTGGCAGGGCTTCAGTGGGGCCCACAAGAACCGCTGTACTAAGAATGATGTGAGGGCAGGCCCCGCGCATCACATTACGCCCAACCCGACGCCGCCCTCACAAATCGTTCGACGGAAAGCCTGCCCAGCCGCGTGGAGGGCAACCACGCGGCGATATCAGCCCTCAGCCTCCGAGAAGCACCAGGCCCTCTGCATCTACCAAGGCCGGAAAATCATTTTCAATCGTCGGCATCAGTTCCATACTTCCAGTACTGACATGAGCCTGAGTCATGCCACCCCGCTTGATCGAGAAGCCTAGACCCCCTCAGGCACGACAGGACCTGACTGCTGTTGACGTCGATCCTCGCCTGGACGGCCCCACCGCTGACGCTCGCCCCTGGAGCGATCAGCCCCTCCCCTCGAAGGGGAACGATCACCGGGGCCAGGACTTCCCTCTGCCAACGGCACAGCGTGCCCCAACAGAGTCTCGATCGCTCGCAGCTGATCATGATCCTCAGCCGTCACGAAACTGGTGGCTCGCCCAGTCATCTTCATCCTGGCTGTCCGCCCAATACGATGGATATAGTCCTCCGGAGAGTTCGGCAAGTCGTAATTCACCACATGGCCGATATTCGCCACGTCGATTCCGCGGGCGGCAACGTCCGTCGCGACGAGAATCCTCACTTGCCCGCGCTTAAATCCGTCAAGTGCGCGGAGGCGCTGCGGCAACGTTCGATCTCCGTGGATGACCGCAACACGGTGACCGGCCTGCTCTAACGTCTGACCGAGTCGATCGACTCGGCTCTTGGTCCGAGCGAACACGAGAACCGTTCCCCGTTCAACCCCCAGCAACGACACCAATAGATTCGTCTTTTCATGGAACGTCGTATAGTGCACCGCCTGCGTGACACCTTCCGCCGTCGTCGAGTGAGGCGTCACCATCACACGAACCGCATCCTTCAGGCTCGCCTGAACTAAACGGGTCACATCCGTTGGAAGGGTAGCGGAAAAGAGCAACGTCTGTCGCTCCAGCGGCAAGGCGTCAAGAATCTGATTGATCTGTGGTGCAAAGCCCATATCGAGCATACGGTCGGCTTCGTCCAGCACTAGAATTTTAATGGGGAGCATATTGACCGTCCCGTTCCACATATGGTCCAGCAAACGCCCAGGCGTGGCAACCAGGATGTCGGGCCGTTGACGCAAACCCCTGATCTGCGCCTGCATATCGCTCCCTCCGACAATGACCGTTGCGGAGATATTGTGGCTCCGCCCCAGCTTCTCGATCGAATCGAAAATCTGCAAGGCCAATTCACGGGTTGGCGCAAGAATTAACGCCTGGGGATGACCTTTTGGCAGAACTGCGAGGCGCTCGATCATAGGCACCACAAATGCCGCCGTCTTCCCCGTACCGGTTTGCGCGCACCCAATCACGTCCCGGCCCTCAAGAGCTGGGGGAATGGCCTGGGCTTGAATGGGAGTAGGAACCAACAACCCCGCTGCCGTCAAATCCCGCAGAAGCGGCTCGGACAAACCAAGGGTGTGAAAACTCGTGTGAACAGAGGTATTCACTGCACTATCCTTTCAGTGTGATCGCATTAAGACGGGATCAGAGAGCCGAGGGGAGAGAAACCAGAAAGGGATCAACTCCGACAGGACCTGGTCGCGATGCGATCGCGAAGTCCGTTATGGTGTATACAGTCGTACCGCCGGACACTGCGATTACGCTGTACGATTATCGTACAGCAAGCCCGTTCCAGCGTCAACTCTCTCGATAAATCAAAGGGCTCGACAAGATCTCTCGTGAATTTAACCAGGACTTCCAATACCGAGAGTTATGGATCATGGCACAATAGAACAGCTCGGTCGCTATCCTCAATGAACTGTGTTATGCTGAAAGAGGTTCAAGCTCGGTCACTACTCTATCCCTCGCGCCCTGACTCCCTCCCTCTAGATCCTGCGCGATCGATGCTCTAGTTTCCGCCCTACTCTGCATACAGATCTCATCAAAGAGATCGAACAACAGAACCAGTCCGTGCCGCACTCATCTCTGTTCGAGCCGTACGATCGACAGACGAGTACAGGACCGGACGGTCCTTGAATGAATAATAATGCCGCGTATAATGTCGGGCTGAGGCCGCAGTACGCACCCCCCGGAACGAAGAGGCCCTATGAGCCAGACAGCCCCTCAACGCGCGACTCCACGATCACCCACGATTGCCATGACATCGACAGGACTTCCGATTGCGATCAGCCGACGCTACAACAAGGTCTGGACGATCATATTGTTTTGCGCCATTGCCATAGGCGCCATGATCGGAGTTCCGCTCTATGGATACGTCTATCACTACAGCTGGCTGGACTGGTCGCTCTTTGGATTCCTCTATGTCACCAGTGGACTGGGTATCACTGTCGGCTACCATCGACTGATGGCCCACCGAAGCTTCGACTGTCCGAACTGGGTCAAGGGCGCACTCTTAATCGCGGGTGCTTGGGCGTTGCAAAACTCCGCCATCAAATGGGCGTCCGATCATCTGCGACATCACGCACATTGCGACGAGGTCAAAGATCCGTACAACGCGCAACTGGGATTCTGGCATAGCCACTGCGGATGGCTCTTTACCCCTGATCAGTATGCCGATCCAAAATATGCGACGCGCGTCGCGAACGATCCCGTTGCGATCTGGCAACACCAACATTACCCGCTTCTGGTCCTTACGGGTTTGGCCGGCACATTTCTCATCGGTTTCCTCCACAACGGCATCATGGGTGGCATCGGCTGCTTTCTCCTCGCCGGTGTGGGACGAACTTTTGCGGTGCTGAACTCCACGTTTTGCATCAACTCCGTCTGTCATCTGTGGGGACGTCAGCCACACGGCACCTCTGATTCCAGTCGAGACAGCTGGCTCGTGTCTCTCGTGACGTTTGGCGAGGGGTACCATAACTACCATCATATGTATCCGACCGACTACCGAAACGGCCATCGCTGGTACCACTTTGATCCCTCGAAATGGCTCATCCTCGGGCTCTACTCACTAGGACTTGCGACATCGCTGCGGACAGGCTCGTACGTCGAAGACTCGCTCACTCGAACGAATTAATACGTCACGAAGGGAATCTCGATGGGGAAACGAGTCCTATACGTGGGAGGACTCCCGGACAAGGTCTCGGACTGCGAGCTACGAGGCTTGTTCGCCTCCTATGGACTGGTCGCCAGAGCCTATGTGGTCCGATTCAAACATACAGGAAAGTCTGCCGGATACGGATTCGTCGAAATGGGATCCGGTGAACAGGCATTGAGCGCCGTGGTGGCCCTTGAAGGCACCGAATGGGAGGGACACCTCCTCAGGCTTTACGTGACTCCCTACGCAAACCAACCAGCCTAACCTCGCACACGTCTTGGAGAAGGAATCACCATGGGCCGTACCAACTTAGACCCGATCATGACCTTTCCCGATGGGTCGCACCTCTTGATCAGCACCGCCTGTTCAAAAGAGGGCAATTTCTCCTGTGCCCTCTACATGGCGACCATCGAAGCCGATGATCGAGGAGCCTTCCGCGTCGTCTCCAACCATCTCGCCGCAGCCACCTGCCTCGTGGCGCAAGAAGACGCCTACAACCATGCCCAGCGCCTCTACCCGCGTTCGGCTGAGACGATGAAAAAGCCTCCCTACCTCATTTGGCCTGGTCCCGGCCCAACCGGAAACGCAGATGTATAGGACCGCCGACTGAATCGCTCGACCCGGCCCTCTCGCTCCACTCCCCACTGCACAGGTCCCCACCGCGCTGAAGAAATAGCGGCTATAGCTTTTCATGTGCGTCTCTGTTAAGGTGTTCCTGTTTCATGCGGCGGGCCTCGCATGAAACAGCAAATAGAACGGCCCATCACCGATATTGTTGTTGCCGAGAATCTGATCGGAAGTTCGACCCAAGCCGCTCCATTGTTCGCGTCTTCGGCCCGTTCCTTCCCCTCGTGTATTCGTTCTCGAGTCGCAGACAATATCAATTTCAGAAGGAGGAACCCCCATGGGTTCAAAACTTTATGTCGGCGGGTTGCCGTATGCGGCAACTGAATCACAGCTCACCACCCTCTTTGCCGCGCATGGCACCGTCGAGTCTGCGCGCGTGATCACGGACAAGTTCACCGGGCAATCACGAGGCTTCGGCTTCGTCGAGATGGCCACACAGGAAGAAGCCAAGGCCGCGATTGCGGCATTGAACGGCTCACAGATGGACGGACGTCCCCTGACTGTCAATGAAGCCAAGCCACAAGAACCACGCACCGGCGGCGGTAGCGGTGGCGGTGGTGGTCGTTTTGGCGGCGGTGGCGGCGGTGGCGATCGCGGCGGTCGCAGCCGCTTCTAACGAAGCGCTTACCAGCAAAAGCTGAAGAAGGGGCGCTTCAACCGAAGCGCCCCTTCGCATTTTAGCCATCCGGCCGGTCTCAACTCCTCATACCTCTCTTCAGCTCATCGTGGCATGCGCCCGTCCACTGATCTCCCCTGCTAGGACTTCCACCCCGACAACACACATCGCTGCGCAATGAGTGGCGTGAAGCTTTCCACATCTTCAGACACCTTTGTCATGACTTCGTTCGCCAATCTGTGATCGTCAAAACATTCGTACGCATCATCAAGAAACCCACCCCGAAGCAGTGGATGTTGAAGAAACGCCTGACCCGCTCCAGTTGCCACCTCCAACGGATACTCAACCACCGAAATGCGCGTGAGATGAAGCCGCTCCAGCCAACTCCGAACGTCTTCGTCCGACGGCCGCTCAGCAAGGTAGACCTCAAGCCGACGGCGCTCGGTCAAGAGCCCACCAACAGCCATCTCTTGGTCGATCCTGCGCCAAAGTGAATCAAACGTGCCTAGCGAAGGAAATGTCAGCACTAGCTGACCTCCAGGCTTGAGGTGCTCCAGTAATCCCTGGATGACCTCGAAACGATTGGGACGGAAAAACATGACGGACAGATTGCCCGTAATGCGATCGAAACAGGGTATGTGCGGTTCGAGTGCACGCATATCCTGGCACTCGAACCGTAGCCATGGAAGCTGTGCTCCCTGGATGACTCGCGCGCTCTCCACCTGGCGTCCACTAAGATCGACAGCCAAGACTTGCCCGGTGGGCCCCACCTGCTCTGCCAAATAGAACGCAGGGATCCCATGCCCGGAAGCAATGTCGAGAATGGACAGACCCGGGCGAAGATCTACATGCTGCAATAAGGACTCGGCAAAGGGAGTGGACCAATAGTCCTGGGATGGAAGAGGCCACCGGGATCTCGCATCAGTCGTACGTTCGCTCATGGAACGCTTCCTCACTCGTAATGGCCCCAGATGCCCCGACCTGAACTACCAGCCGTTTCACGAAGTATCAACCGTGATCGCCCAGTGCCGCCACGCTTTTCAACAAAAATACTTCGCAGGATTATTCTGGGAGGGCCGTAAAAGAAGAGACGTCACCGCGGATTTGGCAGGGACAGGCGAATAGGCGCCACACCTCACCCCTGAGACCTACGAGGATTTGGGCTGGCGTTTCACATGAAGGCCCTTATCGCTCTTGCTCAGCGGTTTACTGGACTCGCCTTCAGAGAGAATGTCCTCAATCTGGGATTCGGTACAGGTAAGATCACCATCGACAACTTTCCGCATGGGAGTGCCGGCCGACTTGGCTGCGGCATGAACCTTTTTATCTTTGGCATCGTCCGACATGATGGCGGTACTCTTTCTTGGTGAATAGGCGCTGCAGTCAAGCAGGGCATCTACGGCGATAACATATGATCCAGCGCGACTACAGGAAGAGTATCCTCCCATGACCGGCAGGCTGATTGCTCGGCGACGCATCCACAGGAGGCGCTTCGATTATGCTGCACAATCTGAAGATGCGCACACTACACGCCGGCGGATACGGCAGCCGCACTCTGAAGTGGCGGAACGACTGCAGCCGGTGTCGTCTGCATAGATGCCTTCAGCTCATCAATCGCCCTCGCAACATCTTCTTCAGTCGATCCAAACCGGTCGCCCATCACCTTCACGGCCTGTGTGATCGCCTTCTTCATTTTCACAATCTGTTCTTCCGGTGTCATAACGTCTCTCCTTCATATTATTCGTGACCTGCAACGAGAGGCCTGCGGCTCGTCCATGGCATCATATGTCCCCAATAAACCGATCCGCGTCGGTCCGGATGCACACACACGATAGCCACAGCACACATACGTTGAACTAGGCGCGGCGGAGACTGGGGGATCAGACGCGCGGGAAGGACACAGCGGGCGCGAGGGATAGAACAGTCAGCGAGGCTCAACGCAGCACGGCCCTATGCTAGACGCCATAGAGAGCCTGGTCAAGCGCTATTAACAGGATGTCAGGACGTTCCACCAGCGCCACAGATCATGCCCCCTGACGCAAGAGAAGCGAGACGGTTTCAACTATGCTAATGATCTAATTCGTATCGCACGGCGCCGAGCAGCTGAGGCATGCTAAACGGCTTCCGAAACGTCTGTCGTGCACCGAGAAGCTTTGCGACATCTAACACGTTCTTTTCCCCTCCCGCGCCTGAGATGGCGACCACCTTGGCGTTGAGGAATTCACGCGTCAGCTCCAGAAGCATATCCAGCCCGTTCAACTCTGGCATGAGGATGTCTGTAATGACCAAGTCCGCCGGTTTCCGGCGATACAACTCAAGACCCTGGCGGCCGTTGACAGCTTCCGTGACCTCATACCCTGCCGCTTCCAGCGCGGAACGGAGCAGAATACGGATGGACGCTTCATCATCGATGATCAGAATCGTCGCCATGATACGAAACACTCCCGTGGCTCTCGATGAAAAGGACATTCCTGAGCGCCGTGCACATGAATCACGTACGCAGCGCCGTCCCCTTACGACTCCTCTTCTTCGATACCATCGATGGTGGCTTTAATCCCTTCAACAAAGGCCTCCGGCTGAGCCAGCGCGCGCTCCGTTAGTTGGAACTCGGAAACCAATACACCGTCTTTATCAACAATAATCAAGCGATATCCCTGCTTCACAACGAATTCCCCTCGTAAGGTAGCCCCATCTGCCACGAGACTACCACAGGAAGAAGCCTGACTTCGACGGTGGAAGCTCGAGGAGAAATAATTTCTGACGGCTGGCTGGTACGGTGAGCAGGAGCAGATACAGACACGCAGGCGAGCACGAGACGAGAGACCCATCCCTCGAAGGAGCCCAACGCTAACCTCGTTACAGCTTGATCTCGGTCGAAGCTCTAGACGCCTGCCGATCGCCTTCTCCCAGCTTGCGAGTGAACAGCTCCAGGGCCATGTCGTAACAAATCCTGGCCGCAGCTGGATCGTAGCGAGGACCTTCGTCGCGAAGAAAGGCATGCGCGGCATTGAACTCATGCCACTGGAAATGCGCCACGGCCTCGCTCAACGCGTTGTAAATCAGCGCACGACCCTCCCGGGGAATGTGAGGGTCCTGCCTCCCCCAAATCATCAGCAACTCACCCCTGATCTCGCCGATCCGGTCCAGGCTGTTGTCGTGCATGCCCTTGCCCAAACTGCGCTTGTGGATATCCGTTGCGTAGAAACAGGTGGTGGCTAACACGTCAGACTGCATGGCCGCACGAAACGCTAAATGCCCTCCAATGCACAGGCCCATAACCCCTAGCTTGCCCGTACAATGCGAGGAGGATTTCAGATAGTCCAGCACTGCACGCGTATCGCCATCGTAGCTCGACAATATCTTGGTAGTCTTGTGCAGATTCCCGCGCTCGGCGCCCGCCTCGTCGTAGGCCAGCACAGTGCCTGCCGGCTCCAGTTCGTGGTAGATCTCGGGAACCGCCACCACAAATCCATGACTCGCCAACATCGCGGCTGTTCGCCGGATTGGCCCCGTCACTTGGAAGATCTCCGAATACAACACCAGGCCAGGATACCGCCCCTCAGCCGCTGGCCGAAAGAGGTATGTACGCATAGGCCCCGTGGGAGTGGGGATATCAGCCGAGTCGGTATCGTTGACGATCATGCGATGTTCCGATGTAGCAGCAGGGAACTCACCCCTCATCGGTCAAAGATAGAGCAGGGTAACGTCGACCGTGAGAGGTCACAGATACAGACCCTGCAGCATGTTTCTCAAACAGAAAGCGGACGCCCGTGTGGCAAAAACATTCTACCGCCCCTACTGCGTCTCACTAGTACCCACGCCCACTGCCGCCGCGTCCCATCCGATCCAGCGGGAGCGCATCATACCGAGCCTTTAAGTCTGGATGCCCGTTGAGATAGGCCTTGACGGACGCCTCATCCGCAAAAACATCCGGGCTGCGCTTCCGATACTCTTCAATCGACAGGTGATGCTTCGCCAAGAGCGTGCTGAGCTTTGCATTGATATCCGCGCCCATTTCCTTCATCTGCTCTGGCGACGGCCGCTGTCCTTCCTTGAACCGCTCCCCGCCTTGAAAATAGCTCGTCATCATCTCGCCGATCTCAATCCTGGCTTTCACAAATGATTCCACCTCGGCCGGATCCGCCGCATAGCCGAACCCGGCAGACAGCACGATACCCAATGCAATTCCAATCGTGTAACGAGTCAATGTCATAGCCAATATCCCTTCGTAACAGGATGGATGAGCCAAACCTTCAATCAACGGACGCCATCATATCATCCCGGCCGATCAACAACGGATGGGGAGAATGTGCGTACAGATAAACCACCCCTGTTTCGGTGAACAAGAATGAACACAAAGTACCGGCACTCATGGCCGCACATGTCCCATGCGAGGCCGGGGGTATTCCCTCCATTATTCGCTATGGCAGTGCTGCCTATGGTACAGTAATGTTGTCTCTGTTGAACGAAGAATATTGGCATTCCTTCCCTGTTGATGACGCCCATGAGCGGTTGCGTGAATTATCGCCGCCGTCTCTCCATCAACGCCGTGCTGACTCACTTCGTGCTTAATTCGAGATCGCTCGCCGGGACAAAGCGCATCGATGACATTTCCATAACCGTGGGATGCACGATGAAAAGATCGGCAGTTATTCTACACTCCATATCGGATTACAGGGAGAGACCATGACTATGAATACCGTAAAACCTGCGCAGCCACGAACAGCCAAGGCCTGGGTCCGCATTCCCGATGGCACAAAGGTTAAACACCGTCATGAAGGACACATTGGATTTATCGATGGGCTTACCGAGATTGTCACCGGCCCCAACCGGAACCCGGATGGAAAAACGCAATATCGCATGAATATTGGGGCACCGGATCGCCAGCTTGTAACAGAAGACGATTTGTCTATCCTGATCGACGATGAGGATCTCGTCATTATGTTGCGGCAGAAGGCACCGTATCGCCGCGCCGTCACACAATCGCTCCATAGTGTGCTGGCAGCAGATCGCTTCATTAAACCGGCCTAACAGACTTAGAGCGAGTGCGGTGAGGATGGCACACGCAGTATGAGCACCGTGAAATGCCTGCCCGCAGAAACCTGGATGTAGAATCGATCATGACAGAAACCTGCTACGCCAAAGGCCAGAAAGTGATCTTGGTCACCAATCAGATCAAGAATGGCAAATGGCTATGCAAGTTTTCGATTCCAGGATCCAGCCATCTCGACGGCGGCGTGGCATGCCAGGATTCATCGAAGGGCTACAACACCGAATGGGAAGCGAGAACCAACGCATTTCAGCGAGCCAAGCTCATGCTGGAAGGGCCTCAGGACGTCACACAAGATCGTCTTTCCTGAGTAATCCTGATGGCTAGTCTTTGTAGTTGGACCGTGAGAAAAACGCAGACGAGAGCTGGCTGGGAAAGCTTCCTTGGGGGGCTGCCGTCTTTAAACGGCTCGAACTGCGGCTCCTTCTCCCCCAACGACCGCACTCATCCTACGCTCATTAAATCACAGAAAAACGACTACTTCAGCAGACATATACATTCCCGCACGAGGCGGCCTACCCGCGCTGATAGTTACAATCATGCGGGCAGGCGCTCAATGTCAGACTGTTAGGCCCAGGTCCGATGCAGTTCGCTGACATGCTCGATCCCGCCCACGGCACTAATTTCCCAACGAACATCGTCAGGAATCGTGACGACGCGCAACTCGGCACCATGGCCATTGGCGGCCATACCGAGTTCCTCCACAACTTGTGCCAACTTCAGGTCATCACGCGGAATCAGTATTCCACACTGATTGAGGCTCGGCTCTCTCGGCGTCGCAGCCTCGGGCCAGTAGGCTCCGAGGTCCGTTTCCTTAAGCGCATCCAGCTGGCCCAGCTCACGTAATCGCAGAAATGCTTGGTGACTCACCGAAAACTTGTCGTAGCTCTTGTTGATCACAATTTTCTTCATAAACCGATCCTTTCCTCTCCCTTGTCGGGGCTCAGGTTGTCGCAATATTTGATGGGCCTGGGACCGGCTCTTCTAACCGCGCAATCAGGCTGCGTGATTCGTCAGGGTACCTTTACTGGGTCTGCATACTTGCTCGTATAGTTCCCGGACCAATGCGAATAGCGACGGTTAGCCCATGTATTCACATCCCCGTTCTCAGTTGCGCCATATCGCTTCAACAAGACGGCCGAGAAGGTGACCAGATTCCCCGCAATTTCCAACAGGTCTGAGTCTGTAATCTTCACCCACTTCGCTTTGAGTGGCGCCTTGAGTTGCATCCAAAATGCTGAAAATTGTTCTTGATTCATCTGACGTTCCTCTCTTGCGTGGTGGAATGAGAACAGTACACATTGATTCACCCGATGTGTCACAAAGGTTTGGCCCGTCATAGCCACAACGCTATACCTGTCAGGGACAGCGGTCGTGCGCCACAACAGATGCGGCAACCAATGGGCACTCTGGCGTAGAAGCGGCGGAGACCGGAGAATCAGACGCACGGAAACGTGGGAGGGAGTGCAGTGCGAGAGATGGGACAGTCGGCGTGGCTCAATACGTCGTCCCTCACCTTACAGGCCTCAGGGGGGAGAGTCAATGCACTAGCGACAGGAACTGCCTGTAACAACTGGATATTATGGAGCAATAATTATTCCGTCATGGCCGACCAGGACAGATGATTTAGGGAAAAGCACAGGGAGGATAACTCTTGCAGGCTGCTCAAAAAATTCGTCCAGCAAGGCCGCAGGCAAATCGAAATCGGAGGCATACCCTCAGGGGTACGTTGAGGATTTCGATGAGCCGAGAACGATGCTGGCGGGATTTTCCAGAAACCGGCGCTAGACATCTGGAATCTGCCAATCAATCGGAGCTACCCCGGCATCGGCAAGATTGCGGTTGACCTGCGAGAAACAGCGACATCCGTAGAATTTCTTGACTGATAATGGCGAAGGATGTGCGCAAGCAACCACGGCATGGTGCGATTGCGCAATCAATGGCAACTTATTCTGAGCCTTGCGTCCCCAGAGCACGAAAACCACTCGCGTTGGCTTCGCGGCAACCAGCTCGATCATACGGTCGGTAAATTGCTCCCACCCACGTCCCTGATGAGAATTGGCCTCATGTGCCCTAACTGTAAGGACTGTATTGAGCATAAGGACGCCTTGCCTGGCCCATGGCTCTAGATGCCCGTTATTGGGAATCCGGCATCCCAGATCGTCATGGAGTTCTCGATAAACATTGCGCAATGAAAACGGCAAGGGGCGAACAGTTGAAAGCACGGAGAAACAAAGACCATGGGCATACCCAGGCGTTGGATAGGGATCCTGGCCGATTAGGAGTACACGGACCTGATCGTAAGATGTTGCGGCTAATGCGTTGAAGATGTCCTTGCTGGGAGGGAGAACCGACTGTCCACTTGCAACTTCGCTGTCTAGAAATGCATCGAGTTTGCGAAAGTATGGCCTACGCGTCTCAGTATCGAGCAACGATCGCCAGCCTGGAGGAATCGAAGGAATCATTGGGGAACTGATACCACAGATTCAATCGGCAGGTCACTAATCATCGCGTGACATCATTTTAATAAGAGATAGCGAGATGGGTGTACACATGATCATGGCAATAAAAAGCCCGCTGACCTTTCGATCAGCGGGCTTTTTTGTAACCCGGCAGCGTCCTACTTTCCCACTGCCTCACAGCAGCAGTATCATCGGCCTTGGAGGGCTTAACTTCCGTGTTCGGGATGGGAACGGGTGTGGCCCCTCCGGTAATGCCACCGGGAACGTCTATAAATTGAACATGTCTTGAGTGCTGGGTACTAAGTTTTGAGTGGGTTGAGTTTAAATTGACTCAGCACTCAAAACTTTGGTCTCAGCACTCACGACGCAAGTGTTGCATCGTGTGAAGACCACGTCTATCAGGAGCAAAGATGATGATGTTAAACCGCACGACCGATTAGTACTGGTAAGCTACAGCCATCACTGGCCTTCCACACCCAGCCTATCAAACTCGTAGTCTACAAGTGGTCTTTAGGGGGCATACACCCCGGGAGAGCTTATCTTGAGGCACGCTTCTCGCTTAGATGCTTTCAGCGATTATCGCTACCGGACATAGCTACCCGGCACTGCCGCTGGCGCGACAACCGGCAAACCAGAGGTCCGTCCTTCACAGTCCTCTCGTACTAGTGAAAGCCCCTCTCAACTCTCCTCCGCCCACAACAGATAGGGACCGAACTGTCTCACGACGTTCTGAACCCAACTCTCGTACCGCTTTAATCGGCGAACAGCCGAACCCTTGGGACCTACTTCAGCCCCAGGATGCGATGAGTCGACATCGAGGTGCCAAACCGCGTCGTCGATGTGAACTCTTGGACGCGATAAGCCTGTTATCCCCGGCGTACCTTTTATCCGTTGAGCGATGGCCCTTCCATACAGCGCCACCGGATCACTAAGCCCTACTTTCGTATCTGCTCGGCCCGTGTGCCTCACAGTTAAGCCTCCTTATGCCTTTACACTCAATGGCTGATTTCCGACCAGCCTGAGGAGACCTTTGGGCGCCTCCGTTACCTTTTAGGAGGCGACCGC
>JAUSMA010000008.1 GCA_030645475.1 Nitrospirota bacterium | reverse complement strand
TGCCGTCCGCAAGGCGTAAATCTGGCACCGGTCTTCGTAGGTGATCCGACGATATGTGCGCATCAGTAACCCCTTGGTGTGCCAAGAGGTTACTCCATCACGCCGTCGTTGACGTTATGCACTGGCTACTTGAATCCGCGTTCCATAAAATAAGACTTTTTCTGGCAAAAGGCGCTTTACTAACACGCTACGCCTCAACCGCTTGGAGTACCTGTCGAGGAAGTGGGAAGATGTCTATTTTTCGCTCGATGGAAGCCGACCCGTTGTTGGCTGTGGCAAACTCAAATCGCCTACCAAACTCAGTAGGCGTGCTTCGAAGACGCCGGCATAAAACATCGGCAAGCGCGGGATCTTCGACCGCGACAATAACTTGTCTGCCTGTTTTTCTCACAGCCGAAAGGACCTCAACCAGGTTCAATGCTCGGTAATCATCGATATGTTGAACGGGGTCATCCAGCAGCAGCGAACGCAGACGGCACCAGGGTCGCGAAAGATGAATGGCCAGAAGAAATGCAATGCCTGCGGCACGGCGTTGACCACTACTGAACAAGAACTGTGGGTTTCGTCCATCACCCACAGTAAAATTCAAAGAGGCACGCACGCGACCACCAAAATCCGTCTCGATTTCTCGCCAATCGGTGTGCGGACGAAGACGTACATAGAGCTCTTTCAGCAACGGCATAACAGTGTCAAACTGTTCTGTAAGAATTTGATTGGCAACCTCTTTTGCGGCGCTGTCGATTTGTCGAGCCGTTTCAACCACTCGCTCGACAGCGGCCATCTTCGCAGTTTCCTCATCAAGCCGTGAGCGCAGATGCTGAAGTCGAGCTTCTAGCGCCGTAACACGATCATGTGCACTCGACGCCTCTAGCACGAAAAGGGCATGTTCGAGCTGTGCTGTCTCCTCTTGCCTTTGGAGCATCAAACGTCTAGCGGCCTCTGGCTCCGAAGAAGGCACAGCCAGTTCCCACCGACTAAACGTTGCCACCACCCTCGCAATACCGTGCGAGATTCCCGCCCGACGAACTTCGAGATCTCGCAGTTGCTGCCCAGCCTCCGTTAGCATCGTCTCCGCCTGTTGCATTGCTAAACGTGCCTGATCGAGAATTTCTATTGCACGGGTTGCGCGGGCAACCCGCACGCTCAAATTAGATCTTACCGCCGCAATCGCGGCAGTAAACTGTTCGGAACTTCGTACGACATCACACAGCGGGCAATGTCCATTCTGCAAACCAACAGCCTCTCCATGATCAAGCAATGCAGCCATATGGCTAGCGAAAGCATCGTTCTCCTGCTCCGCGGCCGCGATCCGTTGTGCTTCTATCAGCTTCTCTTTAGCATGCTCCTTCGCCAGACGCGCAGAACCCTCAACTGCCCGAGCCGCTGCAATCTCGGCCAGACCAGACTCTGACTCCAAGTACAGTCGTTCCGCCTCTAAGTCCTCAGCCAGAGCAAGAGCTTCAGCAAGTGCAGGAATTGATTGTTTCCTATCAGCAATTCGTCTTAGGAGTATCTCTGCCCGGTCCCCAGGCACGGCTGCAAGATCAGGGGCAAACGTTCTTATGATCCGTTCGGCCTCAGACACATCAGCCTGTCGTTCGGCTGCGCTACGCGCCTCAGTTAGGGCGCCTAAGGCTCGACCAAGCTCTGCTTGTGCTTCGGAAACTCTTTCCGACTGCGCCACTCTTGCTGCTTTAGCAGTCTCCAAGAGAGTACCCGTCCGTTTTGTGTGGTCAGGTCCAGCCAAACCACCGATTGCTGCACGTACTGCAGCGGCTCTCGCCTGCTCAGGCAAATCTAGACTAAGTGCCGCTATCGTTTCATCTCTAATCAAGGTCGTTTGCATCAGGATTTCAGGCCAAGCTTGGGCCGTCGACTCCCCGACACAGAGCAGGCGAACAATATCGTTCGGCTGTATATCAAGACCGCGTTCCCGGCTACGGGTGGCCACAAACTCCTCGCCATTTCCATCAACAAAGCCGACTGAAACGTACTGATTCTCTGGCGTGCCCTCCCCTACCCACCAAATATGCTCATCAAGTCCACCGCCCTTGGCGCCCTTAACTGAATACTTATTGATCGTACCAGTAAGTACGAAATCAACTGCATCTAGTACCGTGCTCTTCCCAACACCGTTTCGGCCTGTCAGCACAACAAATCCACCAGGCAAATCTAGACGGGTCTTGTCCTTGAAGCCGCGAAAACCAGCAACCTCAATAAAGGCTAGTTTCATGCCAGCCCCCCTAAGAGCCGAACGACCTCAGTTGGTGAAACGAATTGGTCGAGCACAACGTGAGGAGCTATTGGCGCGATTGTGCGAATACGCATTTGCAGGCGTTCAGTAACGTCCTCTGCTCGGAGCGCTGGCTGATATTGCAGAGGCAAGATCGGCAGTAGAGCTCGCAATAGCTCATCACGGCTCACGAGACCACACGCTGCGATCTTTCGAGTTCGCTCCAAGTCCTCCTCAACCCAGCGCACTTGACGGCTCTGAGTCGGATCGGCAGCTACACCACACAAAAAAAGACAGTAAACATTCCACGCCTTTTCCCCTGCAGCACGAACGCTTGGCGCATAGCGCTTCAGGAAAGCTATCTCCATACTTTTCCACCGCTCAAGGAGACTGCTTGGGTCCTCAAAGATACAGCCAAACCCCAGGAGAGCGTCGTCCTCAAAGCACACGATGGAAGAACGCTCAATTGACGTAAGACGCGTGGTGAAACCCGCCTCCCGCAACACTACCTGCAACGTCGAAAGTACATCGATCATATGATTAACTCCACCCTGGCCTGCTCAAGCGTCAGCCATCTTGCCCCCCCACCTGAACTAGGACGCATCATGCTAGCGCCGCGACCGAAAGCGACCAATCTTGCAGGAACACCGTAATCCTCAGCGCCTGCACACACCACAATATCAGACTGTATAATAGTCGAAGGCTCTCGATAATCCTCTCTCACCTGTGCTAATCCCCGCCCTGCTCCATTGACGATCCGGATGGATTGGCCACCGTGATGTAGCCAAGCACCTTGCTTTGTGGCGCCAGCATTCAACAACATCAAGTGAATATGTGCAGCCTGAGCAGCATGTTGGGCTGGAGCCTTCCACGTCGCTGCCCGGTTGTAAGGGACACCTTCGGCATCGCGCCGAAGATTGTAAAGATCCTCACCGGGCAAGGCGTCTGGCGTAGCCGCTGGCGGAACAACTCCGCCGGTGGCCTCAATCAAAGGTCTGCCCAATGCATAGAACTTTTTAGTCCATGCCCTTGAGTAGGCTGTCCTCAAATCGTCGAGAGCGTCGGCTCCAGATGCCTGCACATGCTCAAACCGATTGCTCAAACTGGTTAGCTTAGCCCAGAGGTTCGGCGCTTTAGCCTGAAGGTCATTGGCAGGGCTCGGGTCTATGACAGTAACGCATCGGGCATTATTGATCTCAAGCGCATTGGCTAATACATCATTTAGGTATATCCAATCCGTCCAAAATCCCACGACGACTAGATGCTTGTCCGGGAGATTCAAGTTCATCCAACTAGAGCAGGTCGACACACGTTCGCTAACTGGGGGTTGAGCGAGCTGCCCATATGTCCAAACCGTGTTCTCTTGGTCGAGGCGGAGGCAACCGTGAAATTTGACCAGAGGGTTAGTCGTGTTGAATGTACTGGCGTCCTGCCCGGTAAGGGCCCCTCGCATATCAACCTTTCGGTCCTGCGCCCAACTCTCGATCAGGCAATCAATGTTTGCAGACAGTGCCGCCCGCGCACCGCGAGTAATAAGAAGATCTGCGATAGCAGCATGACCTTTATTTGGAGCCCCGACGAGGTCGTTCCACGGTATTAGACCAAGGAAAATCTTAAAATCATTTCTCGCATGGAAATGCCTAGCAAGCAGCCCTATATCGTTTCTCAGTATCGGATCGAGAGATTCTGTGGCCACCCAGCGGTCATAACATCTCTCAGAAATCTGAGCGGCAGATAAAAGATTACTCGGCGACGGCATCGACAAGCCCGCTCCACAAAGGAACATAAGCGAGTCCGTCTCAATGGCACCAAGAAGTCTAACCGTCTGATCATGACTAAATGCCATATGCTTCCGCTGTACTCGCCGAACCCTGAATCAGAATAGTCCTCGTCTTGAAATGGCGACAGGCTACGACTCCTGCCGGTAGGTGTCAACTCATCGAACTGGCGAAACCTAGGCATTTGTGGAATGTAGAGGTGGACGCTTAACACTTACCGTTCGTTCTACAAGAGAGTAGCCAGACCGTCCCTCCCTGGGCGCACTGGGCGAGTAATTTGTCTCCTCTATACCTTCATCCGCCGAGGCTGCTGGTGTAATTTCCACTGCGCCGGTCCAATACCTTTTCCAAGCTTGTCCATTTCCTTTTCCAGGGGTGGACTGGTTGATCCTCGATTGCGCGCGTCGAACGAGGCCCTTCTGAGGGCGCGCGTTCCGCGAGCAGGAGGACAACCAGGCCACCTCCTCTCACCTCCAAGCTTGCTCGTCGCTCACCTCTTCTCACCTAGCACCACAGGGGGATGCCGTCGCAGGTTACGCGCCTCACCGGAGGACCGAGGTATCCACCGAGGCTGAACCGGGAAGGAAAGCTGGAACTGACCAGAGCCACGAGACCGTGGCGGCGGGAATTCCAGAAGGCTTCCGCCCGGTGAAGCCCGGAAGGATCAGTCCGGGAGGTGGGTGCGCACCCGCGACGGCATCCCCCGCCCCCAATTTTCTGCTACTCTCTCCCCCCATGCCCCCCTCCCACCAAGCCTTCCTCATCCTCTTCGTCGCCGGCGCGTTACTGCGCCTCTCCGGCCTGCTGACGAAGCACCATGCCGAACGGCTGGGCCTCTTCGTCTTTTCCGTCAGTCTGCCTGCCACGATTCTCGTGTCGCTCGATCGCGTCGCCTTCGCGCCGACGGCCTGGAAGGTGCCACTGGCCGCCTGCCTTCTGACGCTCTCGCTCGTGCTCGTCTCCTGGCCGCTCGCCAGATCGCTGCATCTCGCCCGCCCGACGCAGGGCGGATTCCTGCTCGCCGTCGGCTGCATCAATTCCGTGTACTTCGCCTATCCCGTGGTACTGGCAACGTTCGGCGAGGAAGGGCTCGCGCAGGCGATTCTCTTCGACCTGGGCCAAACCATGCTCACCCTCACGGCACTCTATGCGCTGGCCGCATGGCATGGCACCGCCTCACCATCGGCGGGCTCCTCGCTGACACGACTGCTCAAGTCTCCCCCCTTCTGGGCCATGACCACCGTGCTGGCCATGAAAGGAGTAGGACTCCATCTGCCCTCCTGGCTCCAGACGATCTTGACGCCGGTCCATCTCACGACCACTCCTCTCGCGAGCCTGGTCCTCGGCCTCTCGATCAGTTTCGAGGCGGTACGGAGAACCTGGCCCCTGACCTTGCTGGGCGTGGCGCTGCGGATGGGGGGCGGCCTGTTGTTGGGATGGACTGTCGCCTGGCTGCTGGATCTCACCGGTTTGGAACGAGCGGTCGTGATCCTGATCGCCGCGATGCCCTCGGCTGTGACGGCGGTAATCTTCGCGACGGAAACCGGCCTGGATGAAGATCTGGTCGCCTCGATCGTGGCCCTGTCGATCTGTCTCGGGGTGGCTCTGCTGCCCTGGCTGCCCCAGCTCGCCGCCCTGCTAGCAGGCCGTTGATAAAGGCCGCCAGCGGCGTTCTCGCGGCGCGGAGAGGCTCAACGTACTGCCGAGAGTACGACTCGCCCCTCCGCTTACTGCGGTCTTGCTGGACGGCCTTTCTGAACAGCCTGCTGGGATAGGGGATGGAGTGCTGAGAGTGGATTAAATGAAAAGAGCTTATGGCTTATAGCCTATAGCGACAAGAAAAGAACGGGTGGAATGGAAACGATGGGTGGGCTAAGGTTTCTTCGCAACCACCTTGCCATTTTCCCACACATAAATAGGCGTATGGTGCGTTCGCGCTGTGGCTCTGGCTATTTTGGCCGCTCGACGCAACGCACGTCCAACGTCTTGCGCAAAGGACTTCGCCTCTGCTGTTCCATTGGATGGCCGCCCAACCCGACGCGCGCCCCGGAGTTCTTCCTCTGTGGACTCCGGGATGTCCGAGAAATCAATCTGTGAGTCGGGCATAGGCTTGACGCTCGCGCCGGCTCGCTTGCCGCGCGCTGATGATTCAGATTTTTTCTTTGTCATAGCCCATCCTCCGCATTGGAACCAAAACGGGGATATTCTACTTTTCGGCTGGTTGCCAACGAGAATTTGGCCACAGGCTACGACTCGCTGTCGGTGGGTGTCAACTCATCGCAATGGCAAGGGCTGCCTTCTGCCTCGCATTCAGCGAGACGGGAGGCCTGTCATTCCCTCCACCTCACTTCAAGGGAGGGGCCAAGGCTGCCCTTTACTGCGCGCATCGGACGAGCACATTCTGATCGTGCGCGTTCTGCGAGCAAGAAGGGCACCTGGCTGCTCCCTACCCCTCCTTCCAAGCTTGCTCGCACCCCTTTCCCTTTCATGGGGACCAAGGCTTCGAAGTGGCCTGAATCGGTCCCATCGTGCGCGCGTCCAACGATATAAATGATCCTTCTACGCTTGCTCGTTTCACTCAAGGGGGTGGCCTGGTTGATCCTCGATTGCGCGCGTCGAACGAGCACATTCTGATCGTGCGCGTTCCGCGAGCAAGAGGACGACCAGGCTGCCCCTCTCTCCCCGCATCAGGCCACTCTCCCCTCACGCTTTTAATATATATTGTCCCTCATGTCCTCTCGTCCCAATCGCCACTCCCCCAAACGTTCCCGCCGCCGAACGAAGCGCGGGCGTCGCAAGCCGGTCAGAGCCTTCTGGCGGTTTCTGCTCGCACGGTGGAATAATTTTCGTCGAGTGATGAAAGCCGTGCTCAAGTCGCCGCCGACGATGCGGGCCGTCATGATTGCCGTCCTCCTTCTCCTCCTGTGGCTCGGCGTCAACTGGGCCTATCACGCGTTCAACAAGCCGAGCGAAGTCCTCTTTCCCCTGGACCGGGCCCTCAACAAACGTCCCATCGAAACCTGGAAGGAATACGGCTCGCTCTTCCGCGAACATGCGACCTCGGTCATCACCGCCGAGCTGCTGGCGGCGTTGGCGCAGACGGAGGGAGCGGGCAATCCGGTGGCGCGGACCTACTGGCGCTGGCATCTTTCGTGGAATCCGTTTGAGTGGTACCAGCCTGCGTCGAGCGCGGTCGGCATGTATCAGATCACAGACGGGACCTTCCGCGAGGCGACGCGCTACTGTATCCACGACCACGTGGTCGTCGAGGACGGCCCCTGGAACGATCTGAACTCCTGTTGGTTCAACAGCCTCTACACCCGCGTCCTGCCGAGCCATGCCATCGAAGTGACCTCGGCCTCGCTCGATCGCGCGGTCGCCAAGGCGATCGGCACCAGGCTGGGCGGCAGGGTCACTCTTCGACAGAAGCAGGATCTCGCGGCCTTGATACACCTCTGTGGAGCCGGGGCCGGCCATGCCTATGCCTCACGAGGATTCCGGCTGACTCCCAGCCAACGGTGCGGCGACCACGACGTGAGCAGCTATCTGGCCAGAGTCAATGCCTTGAAATACGAATTCTCCAAACCGGCGGCAGGAGACAAGGCGATCAGACGAGAGCGCTGACCTCGTGGTCAAAACCGGAGCCGATGGCTGATAGCGTATAGCTGATGGCAAGCAACAAAAGCAGATGGCATGAACAAGAAGTATTACGTGTGAAACGTTGTTCCTGACGTGTAACGCGTTTTGAACGTTCAGCGAGACACGAGGGACGAACGACGCCGAAAGCCGCGCGTTGCGCGAGCACAGCGTTACTATGATTGTTTTAGTGAGCCGAACCGGCCTTCCCAGTAACCGGGGCGGCGGCGGAGATGCATGACGGCGAGGACCACGATTTCATCGACGGTGGCGACATAGAGAATACCGAAGGGAAACCGCTTCAAGAGACGACGCCGGACATCCTGCTTTATTTTCGGAGCGGCTTTTGGGTGTGAGGTAATGGCGGCAATCGTTCGTTCTACTTCGGAGAGAAACTCCGCTCCCAAACCTATTGATTGGCTTTGGTAGTAGCGTGCTGCGGCCGTCATTTCCTCCTGCGCGGGAGAAAGAAAGACGATCGCGATCATGTGAGTTGGGATTTTGCTTCGCGAAAGACTTGATCGGCTGGCTTGGCAGTCAGTATTCCCTGCCGGTACGACTGGTAACGTCTTTCAGCTTCCTCCAGCCAAGCTGCTTCCGCATCGACATCTTCGCCGGGGTCGATGCTCGCAATGAGGTGTTGCGCCAACAATGCACGATCTTGTGTCGGCAAGTGCCGAGCTTCCTGTTCAAGCTGCGCGACTGACTTTGACATAGGCATCACTCCATATATAGGGGTCACATAACTCTACGGCGATTCCATGCTGTTTGCAACGGGGTTTGGTTTTTATGAGAACGCCTTCTATTCCCTCTTCTCCCTCACTTAAAAAAAGGGGGCAGACGGTCCTCACTGCGCGCGTCCAACGAAGGTTGGTCTATCTCGTCTATCTGGTTGGTCGCACCGAAAATTCACCCAGAAGAACCAGATAGACCAGCTAACCAAACAGACAATCCCCGATGCGTTGCGCGAGCACAGAAGATCATCAGCCTCCATCCCCTCCCCGTCTATCCTCCCTAGTCCGCCTACTTCTCTTCATGAGGGTGGCCTGGTCGATCCTCAACTGCGCGCGTCGAACGAGCACATTCTGATCGTGCGCGTTCCGCGAGCAAGAGGACGACCAGGCCACCCTCACTCCTTCTTGCTGGCGAACGCCTCATCTTGTTCTGCCCCAGCCCGCGCCTTCCAATCCAGGCTGTAGTATTCCCCACGATCCCTGGCCCAGGGGTCGAACGCATTCACCACCCCTTGAAGTTCGCCCGCCAGTTCCGGCATCGTCCGCAAGAGCACACGTTTCATGGGAGAGACCGGCTGTGTGTGCCCGTTGATCGTCCCCTGCTCCATCTGCGCCGGACCCGGTCCATTGTGCATGACCCAATCGACGCCGAACGACGTGTAAAATTCCGGGCGGAAGCTGGACGTGAAAAACCGGTCGCTGAAGAGGCGGCGCGAGGCGTTGAGGATGAACACGACGAACTGGGTTTCGGAAATGGCGAAGCCATGCGGCCGCCGGAACTCCGCCAGCCATCCCACCACCGTATCGACGTCCTCGATGTTGTCGACCATGGCGCCGTTCGGATGGCCCAGACAATCGTTGATGGGTGAGCCGTCGTCGTTCAACCGGGCGTCGGTAATCCTCTTGGAGGCATCGCACCGGTGCTGTCCGTAGACCTCGCGCAAGGTCTTCACGAGCTGCTCTTGCTCGCTCCGCTTCTTTGCATCCTTTTCGCGCTGGTCCACGAAGTCGTTGAAGCTGGTCAACTGCATGAGACCATATTGCCGGCGGAACTCGTTGTAGCGCGGGACGCCCCGCTCCCGATCCCTGATGAGATCGAGCGCGGCCACGTCGATCTGTCTGGTGGGAGACTGCAGGCGATTCATCGTGAGGTTCTGCAGAAACTGCGGATGGTTCTGCAGGGTCAATGACCCCAGCCGCTGGCGGCCCATGCTGAGCGCCCAATTGGTGAGGCCCTTCTCGCGCATCGCCCCGGTGGCCTTGCCCCGGAAGGTCTCGATCACCGGCACCTTCTGCCGGACGACGTTCGGCTCCCTGTTCCACTCCCGGTAGTCGATCAGGTCCGGCAACAGCGGATGCAGCCGGTACACCGTGATGAACTCCTCGGGGAAGTTGAAGGGGGAGCCGAAATGGTTCACGCCCCCGTTGATGTGGTCGTCGTTCTTCAAATCCCAGCGGTCGACTTTGCCGGGATCGATCAGGCCTACGATCGGCAGGCCCTCATAGACCCGGTTGCCCAAGCCGAAGATGCCGGGCCCGGCTGCCAGCGCCGCGTAGAGGCTGTTCGCCTTCCTGGCATCCTCCGAATCGCCGAGGCGCCGCACGACTTCCTGCAGCGCATCCGCCACCAACTCCTGCTTCTCAAAGACCCCGCTCCAGTTGGCATGCATGCCCCGGTTCATCGGCTCGTTGTAGAGTAACTGTGTAGTCCATTCGATGGTGTGGATCTTGGCAATCTCCGCCGCAATCACCAGCCGGGCCACTTCAAACAACTCGGTCGGAGTGACGTCTCTATAGCGGATAACGCGGTCCGGTTCGGCGGGATTTCGCAGACCGCTGTCGCTCTCGGGCGTGAGCTCGGCCTGCTTGCGGAATGCCTCGACGAACGCGTTGTGCTCGCGGGCAAAGACATTATGGTAGAAGCTCAGCCCGATGGACCAGTTGTCGGGGAAGGCCGTGGCCTCCTGGCCGGACCATTCCTGGTTGATCGGATCACCCGATTCAAAGATCGGCAGATATCCTGGTTTGCCTTCCGCTTCAACCGGCATGAGCCACAACTTGGCTGAGTCCTTGGGGTCGCGCTTCACACGTTTACCGGAGCGCTCGTCGTATCCATAGAGCTGCGAGGCATCCCACCAGGCAGTGACGTGATTGGCGGTCGTCTTCGGCGCTCGCGTGAGGTACGTCTTGCCATCCTTCGTAAATGCCCGTGGCTCCGTGCTGTCGGCGATCAAGGCTGCATCGATCTTGTCGTCGGGCCGGCAACCCAACTGCTTAATCGCGTCACCGGTCAGCGGCTGCTCGACGTTCTTGACCAGTTGCGTGACACAACCGAGAGGCATCCAGTCTGGCCGATTGTGGCCCTCTTCCACATGGGCGAACCAATCGTGGGTCATGAACTGGATCCAGAAGGCGGCCAGCACATTGAAGAAGGGAGCCTGCTTGTAATCGCACTCGGCTTCCTTCGCGCCGCCTGCCAACCCATGGCCCTCGCGGCATCTATCGGGCTGCGATTGCCGGCGCGTGAAGAGTGTCCGGCTGATGACTTGGGGGTCCGGCTTGAGGAGCCCCACACGATCTGCATGGCGATTCCTGGTGAGCTCGTTCAGACCCAGATCGGGAAACGTCGCGTCGAACGGCACGTTCCGCGCGAACAGTTGTTGCGTCGACCCCATCAAGGGATTGCGGATATCGTTGCAGATGCCGCTCAGATTGCGAAAGCGAATCAACTCTCCCCGGCAGACTTGTGTTCGGTCGCCGCCGACGGCTGTATAGTCGGGATGGCGCTGCGGCAATCGCAACTCCGGCCAGGTTTTGAACACCGGCCCGGCCCCGCCGTCGCGCCCAGTAACGTAGGATTCGTAGGTCCCATTGTTGTCAAAGAGGTTGAATGAGATGAGTTCGATCCGCTGAACCTCCAGATCGTAGAGCGCGCCGTTGATCCCGTGCGCGTTGGGGCCCAGCACCTTGGCATGGGCAAACAAACGCGCAGGGGCTCGTGAGGAGATATCGCTGGCGGCCCAATAGTTGGGCCAATCCAGCCAAGGCCCTTCGCGAAGACTCTCGGCATGGGTCCCTCCAAGGCACCGGGCGGTGCTCTCCGGCACCTTGCCCAGGAATCGCCGCTCTCGTAGCTTCGCAACTTTCTGCATATCCCGTTGCACAAGCATCTCAGCACAATCTTTTGTGGAGTCCACATAGGTCGCAAACGGACTCTGCCCGGCGCAGCCTTCGAGCACACAGATTCCTGTGGCCATGGCAAGCCATGACCATTTCACTATGCGTCCCATATGTAGCCCTCCTTAACAACGACGGAAATATTTCACGCCACAGCACGGGCCTAGGCTACGTCTCATGCATAGAAGAATCAATATGTCCACGAGGAGATAATCTCGGCCGATCCCCTCCTGTCTCCTCTCCCGAGAAAGCACTTGTATTGGCGAGCCACTCTATCGCACGCTCAAACAGGCGTGGGTACCACACCGGGGACGCCGCTCCTATGAGCCTGTCGACGACCCCAGCGATGAAGAAAACCCTCCTCGCCGGAGCGATCGGCAACGTGCTGGAATGGTATGACTTCGCCCTCTATGGATACTTCGCACCGGTGCTGGCCTCTCTGTTCTTCCCGTCCGATTCCCGCTCGCTGTCACTGATCTCCGCCTTCGGAGTCTTTGCCGTCGGATTTCTTGCACGGCCTCTTGGCGCCATGCTGTTCGGCTATTGGGGCGATACGTTAGGACGACGCCATGCGTTAGCCTGGTCGATCCTCCTCATGGCCGTCCCGACCTGTCTGGTGGGGCTTCTGCCGACCTACGGCACCATCGGGGTGCTTGCCCCCATCGCCCTGACGCTCTGCCGGTTTCTCCAGGGATTGTCGGTCGGCGGAGAATTCACCGGATCCGCCACCTTCCTCGTCGAACATGCGGCGGCCTCGCAACGAGGCTATGTCGGGAGTTGGGCAGGATTCAGCGCTCAAATCGGAGCGCTGCTGGGATCCGGTGTGGGTGCGCTGATCGCGTCGAGCCTCACGGAAGAGGCGCTCCATCAATGGGGTTGGCGGATTCCGTTCGTGCGGGGCGGCCTCATCGCCGTAGCGGGATGGTACGTGCGAACCAGCGTTCCGGAATCGCTGGTTGCCTGCTACATGGGGCCGTTCTTTGCCGCTGTCGCCGACCTCTTCCCGACGCCACAACGCTATACCGGCCTCTCGGTCGGCTACAACATCGGAGCGGCCTTGTTCGGCGGCACGGCCCCGCTGATTGCCACCCTCCTCATCGAATGGAGCGGCAACGTCTTGGCGCCCGCCTTCTATTTGAGCTTCTGCGCGACCGTGTCCTTCGCCGTCATACTCACACTTCGAAACAAGTGACCGGCACCACCAGCTCCAACACGACAAGGGCGGCGATGAGAACGACCTGAGACCTTCTACTATTTCAGGACTGCTCGGGAGGAAATGCACGCGGACAGAGGAAGGAGAGCACAAGATCAGGGCACATCATTCGCGCAGCGCACGCCGAGCGTCGGCCCCCAGTAGGTCACGTCGTCCCATCCCCGGTAGCTGGCCCGCAGATCCGGCGGTTTCTCATTCCATTCCCCGCCCCGCAATACGCGGAAGGAACCACGCAGCGGTCCCTGCGGATCGCGGGCAGGAGAAGCCTGGTAAAAATCTTCCGCGTACCAATCTTTCACCCACTGGGACACACTCCCGATCAGGTCGAACACCCCATAGGGCGACACCGTTGCCGTCTGGCGTCCGACCGACTCGATTCCGTTGGTGCCGGCCTTGAGTTCTCCATTCCTCACCAGGTTTTTCACGATGTCCCCGTCATTACCCCAGGGGTAGCGGCGGCCATCCGTCCCTCGCGCCGCCTTTTCCCATTCGGCCTCTGTCGGCAATCGCTTCCCGTGCCACTGGCAGAAAGATCGAGCCTGGTTCCACGTAATGTTGGTCACGGGATGCTGCACACGTTGCGGGTCATCAAACGCCTGGCGATCTTTGGGCATCGTGCAGCCCCCTCCTTCCACGCACTGTCGGTACCGCGCGTTCGTCACTTCGTATGTGTCGAACCAGTAGGAGCTAAGATGCACCCGGTGCACGGGACGAGCATCTTGCAGCCCATCCTCCGCACCCATCAAAAATTCCCCGGCTGGAATCACCACCATCCCCTCCGGTTGAGCGATGCCGCGCTGGGCCAGCTGCTTCAGTTCATCTTCCTGTGCAGCCCGGAGTTGCTCATTCACCCGCACGATCGCCTCTTCGTCCGGTGCCCTCGGCGCTTGGTCCCGCACCGAACTCGGCTGGAGGCGCGGCGAGACGCCCGCCGATGGGCCGCTCTTCGACGAGGATCCGGCCACCTGAGCCGAAGCCGGCGGCATCAAGGCAATGTCCGTATTCCGGACCGTCTCGATGCGCACGGTGGTCCGGACGACTTCTTGAGCGAGGCCTTTGCTCTCACCGCCTCCCTTCACATCCTTCCTCCCTTTCCCGATCATCGTAAAGTCGAAATCCGGGATATTCGCGAGGAGGGGCGTGGCGTAGGTGATCGGCACCGCAAAGGACATCCCTTCAGGCACGATACCGGAAGGATGGGTGAATTTGGTGGTCAGCACACCGACCACCTGCCCGCGTCGGTTGAAGATGGGCCCTCCGCTGTTGCCGGGGTTGATGGCCGCATCCACTTGAAAGACCCGCTGGACGCCCTTCGTCCGCACCGCCGCAATCCGACCGCGGGTCACGGACACGTCCCGGAGGCCGAACGGAAATCCGACAGTGATGATTTCCTCATCGAGTCGGACTGCCCCCGCATAGCCGATGGGCGCTTCCGTCAATCCCACCGTTTCAATCTTTAGCAGGGCGAGGTCATGCTCTAAATCGGTGCTGATGAGGATCGCCGGCGCGCGAAACTCTCCGGACGTCACGACGAAGATCCGCTTCGCATTGGCGACCACGTGGTGGGCCGTCAGGATATAGCCGTCGCTATGGACAATGACCCCGCTCCCCGCCGGCTTTGCGGCTGGTGCGTCTAGTCGCTCGGACGCCCAGAGGACACCGGGACCGGCGACGACGATCATCACCCATAGAAAGCATGCTATTCGTCTCATGGTCGAATCGGGATCATCACACTAATCGCACCGGCATTTTGCCCGAGGCTGAGTCCCTCCCGGGGATAACCGGTCCGGTCCAGTTCCCCTTTGGGGTCGCCGTGACAATCCAGGCATTTCCTGGTCGTATAGAGAGGAAATATCAGGCGCAACGACCCGCTCTTCGCCGTGACTTCGCTGATCACTTTCTCGCGGGGGTATGAGGAATCGGCAAACGCCTCCAACGCCGTTCGTTCAACCGCATCCGGCGCGTTGAGGGGATTGCGCGGCGCCAGCGCCGTCTGCTTCAGCCGCACGTGTGTCCGTTCAGTGAATCGGGTGGCCACTCGCGCGCCAAAGATCGCGGGAATAAACTCTTTGAGTCCGCCACCTGGTCGATTGATCTCAGGTTGGGCTTCTGCGACCACCTGCTTGCTGACCAAGATCAGTTCTTTGAGGAGCTTCTTCGCTCCAGCCGGAATTCGCGCCGCCTCAAGATCTCGCAGATCGGTACCTGAGCGGCCGTGAAAGACGTCCAGTACTTGTCGTTCAAACACGTCAGGGGTAAAGCCTTTTTCCGTTTTCCCCTGCTCATCGAACAGGACTTGGTTCTCGTTGATCACGTTTCGGCCGGAATCGAGTAGGATCGCGAGGAGGCGAGCCGTCGTCTCAAGCTCAAGGATGGTTTGAAATGGAGCGCCGGATTCCGGCTGACGATCCTTCGCACAGGCCCGTTCGCTGCCTGCCCAACCGGCCACGGCAAAGACCAGAATTGGTACGATCACCCACCGCAGGCGACTAGTCATAACGTCGACCCTGCTGCGTACGCATGGTGGAAATACTCGTGCACACGGTCCCTTCTCCGCAACGTTGCGGAGAAGGGACCGCACACAGAAATAGTATGTTCGCTCACACGTGAAGTCAAGACGCGACAGGTTGCCTCTCTCACCGGGACCGATAGATGTCGATCATGACGTTATCGGCGTCAAGCTCGACCGTGACAGGAGCCCCTTCCTGAAACACGGAGAGTTTACTGCCCGCGAGCGCATCCACATCGAAGCGTTCGAATCCCTCTGGCGTCGAAATCTGAATCTCACTCCAATAGGGATCGGCATAATGGATCGTCCCGGCAATCATGCGATGGTTGGCAAACGCCTGTCCTGCCTTGGTGACATCCAGCAAGACGTTTCCCGAATCCACCAGCATGAGGACGGTATCTCCCGTCTTGGCCTCGTGCAATCCCACTCGATCGGCTTTGTTGGGGCTAATCGTACGCAGCTGTAGATTGTCCGGCGTTTTGACGAACAGCATGCCGGACTCGATCTTTGAGATGACCCCGCTGAAGCCATGATGAGCCCCCATCATCGCCTCATCGGCTTGCGCGATAGCGACAGAGGAAACAGGCGCGACCATCATGATGGACGCCAACACTATTATGTGACGACTGATTCTCATCACGCTACCTCCTCCCCTGAAATACGAAGGTCTCGGGCGAGCCGCGTCGGCTTTCTCCATTTCTCAGCGACAGCCGACCACCGCTCGCCCGGGACTGTTGCGTACCGTAGGACTTAGAGCCCGCCTCCCGCCGGAGCCGGGACGGAAATATTGTATTCCTGGATGGGCGTCACCATCATCGCAAAGTTGAAGAGCTCGTCGGCTGCTACATCGTGAATTCCGTAGTCCCGGTTTCGAAGCATCTTGAACCACTTGCCCATTTCCGTCCTGACGATTCTTTGATCGCCCCGTACCAGCGCTTCCTTCACCAGAGTCAGCTCGCTGAGATACGGATCCCAATTGGAGGTGGGATAATTGGTTTTATAGAAATTCACCGAATTGGTGAGTTCATCGATCCAGTTCGTTTGAGCCAACGCGACCCCCCCGACGAACAGGGCCAGCGCACAGGAGACCGCAACAATTGTCAAAAGCATGGCTTTCATGGGAGCCCCCTTTCCCGACACTTCGGTCGGGTGTGTCGTAAGTTCACCAGAACCATATCGACGTTAATAACTGTCGTATCCCGGAGCGCAGGCGTAATGATTGATGGCATTTTTCCACGGGCCGCAGAGCGGCCTGCGGTCCGGCATAACCATCTCTGCCCGAGGATCCGGAACGCTCATGGGATGCTCAAGCTCTTTTGTTAATTCAGGAGTAGCCACATCTTCCCTGACACCGAGCGACGGCTTATCGATCGTTTTTTCCTTGATCTCCATCGACGGCCCAATCATTTTGCCCGCCGGCTGATCCACCGCGAGCACGGACGGAACACCCAGGAGCAGCATCGCCACAAGCCCTGCGGATGCCAGCGCGCCAATTATGAAAAGACGTTTTCTCATCGCCCCACCTCCTTGCTGAGCGCTCACGGCCTGCCTTTGATTTCCCTTCCGACTCCGCATCATCCTATAAGCGGCATCGAACGGAATCCATTACCCAAAGGATGGTTTTTGCGTACACCGTTCAGGGGAGGGATCGGAAGAAGCGCGCGTATTACTTGCTGTTGAGATAGATCAGAATCGCTTCGACCCGGCCGGCGACACCGAGTTTGCGATAGATGTGGTGGAGGTGGGTCTTCACGGTGTCGAGCGACACGCACAACTGATCGGCGATGTCTTTATTGCCACGCCCGGACGCGGCGCAAGCCAGAATCTCCCGCTCCCGCTCAGTCAGCAGTGTGAGGCCGTCGGCAGTCCCGCGCCCTGCCTCTTGCAGAGCGGAAACCACGTTCTTGGCAAAGCCGTCCGGCATGAAGGGGGAATGCACTCGTTCCCCCCGGTAGGTGGCTCGGATGATGCGAAGAAACTCGGCATGGTCGGCATCCTTCAGAATGTAGCCGCAGGCGCCGGCTTGCACCGCCGCCACGATTCTCGCATCTTCATCATGGACCGACAACATCAAGACCTTCACGTCAGGGAGACAGCCCCTGATTAGGCGCGTGGCCGTGACCCCGTCGAGCCTCGGCATATCCACGTCCATCAGGATCATATCGGGTTTGGTTGTCATCGCCAGATCGAACGCCTCACGCCCATCAGTCGCTTCTCCAACCACTCGCAGGTCCGGTTCGCGTTCGAGCAGCAGCCGAAGGCTTTGTCTAAAGAGCCGTTGATCCTCGGCAATCAGCAATGTGGTCGGCATAGGCCTCCTGGCTCAGCGGCAGTTCGACGGAAAAGACCGCGCCGCCAGACAAACGATTCTCCACCCGAATCCTCCCCCGATGGGCCTCCACCACGAGGCGGCAAAAGTGCAACCCCAACCCTCGTCCAATCCGAATGTCTCCGGGATCTTTCCTCTTAAAAAACATCTCGAACACATGAGGAAAATCCTCCGGAGCAATGCCGGGCCCTTCGTCCGCAACCTCAATCGTGACCTGGGATGCTGACGTGCCACGCGACTCGCTGCCCGTACCTCCTCGCGCTTCCGCGTGAACCGTTACCGTAATCGTTCCTCCTTGTGGAGAAAACTTGAGTGCGTTGTGCACGAGATTGATGAGTACCCGTAACAGGCGACGGCGATCGGCTGTTATCGCGACCTCGTCCTCCGGCATCTCGAGATGAAAGGCCATTCGCTTTGCGGTGGCTTCGGTTCGAAAGAGCTGGACCACGTCAGCGACCAGGCGGTTGACCGACACCGTCGAAATCAAGAGTGGCAGCCCGGAGTAGCTTTCTTGATACACATCCAGCATGTCGTTGATCATGCCAAGCAACAGGTCGATGGTGAATCGCATGTCGTCCCACCATTGTCGCTGCGCGTCCGGCTGCGATCCTTCGCCCTGTCCCAGCAACTCCAACGTCTTCTTGATCCCCACCAACGGATTGCGAATATCGTGGGCGAACATCGAGGCAAACTGACTGAGCGAGGCGAGGCGCTCCGAACGGAGCAACTGCTCTTCGAGACGCTTCTTTTCAGTAAGGTCGCTCAGCTGGACCATGACGGCGACCCGCGATCCGGCATTCTCGACCGGCACCAGATCGACCTCCATGATGAACGTGCCTTCAGCCGGTGAGGGCATCCGCATCTCGCCGGCGGGCTCTTCTTTCTTGGTGACAATGACCGCGTCCAACAATCGGCGCAACCGAGCACGATCCTCCTTCCGAAACAGGTCCTCCACCTTCGTGCCGATCAGATGATCGGCACATGTCCACAGTTTAATCTCGCCTCGACGATTGACATCCTGAATGACTCCCTCCTCGTTGACGAGCAACTTGGTATCCGTCGAATGATCCCACAACATTCGATAGTGCTCCTCGGAGATGGCCAGCTCCTGGTTCGCTCGTTCGAGTTCGGCCACATACTGCCCCCGCTCCCGTGAGGCACGCTCCAGCCGCTCCGTTAATGCATCGAAACTCGCGGCCAAGGTATCGAGTTCCACAATGCCGGCAGACTGCGTGGCCCTTATCGGCTTCTCACCGTTCTGCTGGCCTAAAAGCCGCACGCGCTCGACCAACGCATTGATTGGTCGCACAATGCGGCGGCCGAGGCGCCATCGGAGCAGTGCGACCACGGCAATGGCCAGCATGCCGAACGCCGCAAGCTTCCACATAAGCACACGTAACGGCGCATAGGTTTCGTGGGGATCTTGGCGAACGAGAATGGACCACGTGTCCGTCTGGACGATACCTGGTCGGAGCGCCACGGATGCGAACCCGACAATCCCGCCTTCTTGACCGTGGGTATCGTCCTGGACTTCCATCCAGGCAGCCTCTGGTAGAGAGAGGCCCGAGGCGAGTGCGTCTCTCAACGGTCCCATAAAAGCCGTATGTCGTCCGGGCGGGAGGAGCGGACAGGCCAACACCGTCCCCTGAGGTCCGACCAGCATGACATGACCGGTATCGCCGATCCTACTTTGGAAGACCGAGGTTAAGAGCTGGTCTCTCTCGATCACCGCCTTTAACGCGCCCAACGCAGCCCCAGCTTCGTCGACGATTGGCACGGCGACCTCCAAATACCCCTGCCCCATGTCGTCGAGACGCAACTCCCCCACCCATGATCGTCGCTGGTCGAAAACGACCGGCCACCACGGCTGCCTATGGTAATACGTCCTGGCGCTTTCGCTGGTCACCCCGCCGACCGAACGGCCTCGGCGATCAAGGATGACCAGTGATCGGAAATACGGCCGTTGCGACTCCTTCCACCGCTGAAAGGCCGGCTGGTTGAAGGTCAGCCTGGTGCCTTCTCGGACTGCTTCACGGACCTCCGGTAGGGAGCTGAGCCGTTCCACCCACTCGATTTCCTTGTCCAGGATCAATCCGACTTTATCCGCACTTTGGCGGGCCAGTTCCTGAAACCCGAGGCCGATGGCCACGTGGAAGGATTGTTTCGTCTGCCAATACGCATAGGCCAAGCCGAATGCGCCATAGAGCAAACCGATGGAGAGGACTGAGAGCGTGATCGAGCGCTGAAGACTGACCCGCTTCCTCATGGTGCACAGGTGAGTAATGCGCGATACTGCCATGGAGGGACTGCTGCCCTCCATCCAACTCTCCCGAAAGGGGAATGTCAAGGGCCGCGGCAACCGGCGCGACAGGTGGACGGATGCGATCCTTCAACGTAGATGGTATCGTCTCCGACTTTCCCGATCGGCCCCAGCCCGCCCCCTTCCTTGTTGTTCTGCTCGTTGTTTTGCATGTTGACTGAGTTCGCCATGGGGCGTAGGATTATTAATCATCTTGACCGCCTTTTTTTAGGTGGTGGCTATGGTCCTCCGTGGAACACACATCCAACGGTTTGGGCCTGCTGGGTTTACCCTCCGCGCTATTCTCGTACCTCCCGATCACATCGTTCGCGTGTCCCGTCATGGGGCTCCTGGACGCGCCAGTCTGAAGCCCACAGCGGCCCCCATCGTCTATTCGTTCACCGATACCTATCGATCAGATCCTCTGCGAATCACCCTACGCGACATCGCGTCACTCGAGCCGGACAGCGTGTGGGAACTGACCAGACGCCGGATGGTTTGAGACAAGAAGGAGGTCGTTATGTCACACCGCTATACCACCATCGACGTCATCGTGGGTGTGGGCCTATGCGCCATCGTCTTCGGCGCGCTCCTGTTTTTCGTCGCGGCAACTGGCACCTTCCAGGTCGCGCCGGTTGCCTATGCGCCCCTTGATCAACCGACAGGACTCGCGGCTGGAATGGCCATGCTCCAGCCGGCGCTTGGCCAGGCCATCGTCGAGCGCGCGATTCTGGCGCGCCGCAGCAACCAGGGCATGGCGGAAGCCATCACCGAGTGGAACAAGGCGACCATGGCCGAGCACGATCTGCAATCCATCCCCGGCGGACCCTTCGGCTCGATCCTGCATGATGCCGCCATCGTTCCCGGTCGCCATGCCGCCCGCGTCCAAACCGTCATGGGCCGGGAGATCGTGAATTTCACGAAACGGGGCGTACAAAGCGAGATGCTGTCCGCAGATCAATACTTCTCACAATACAACGACCGCATGATTCAGACGGCCGAAGCCAGAGGGGAGTTGCTGGACCGGGAATTCACGTCGACCTGGCAAGCGACACTCGGACGCAGAATCGTCGCAACTGCGCAGGACTATCGCGGCTTGAGCCTATCGATTCAGGAGCAACTGGGTCGGGCGATTCTGCGGATGACCCATCTGCAGGCGACGTTGGAAGAAAGCTGGGCCAAGAATGAATATCAACTGGCCAGTTTGATCGTCGCAGCCGTTCGCACCGGTGCCTTGACGGACCGGCTCACGCAGCTTGCGATTGTCGAATCCACGCCGGCGCCCACGGTCATCGCCTCCCAAGACCAGGCCTCGTTGCCGCACATCCCGGTCGCGGTCCTGGCTGCAGCAGCACTCGGCTTAGTGGCGATCTTTTTCGTAGGGCTCACGATGGCCGCGACGATCCGGGAACGAAAGGCCATGGCAGAGATGAACCGTAACAATGGCCGGTGGGTGTATCGCATCGCGGCGTAAGGGAGCGTGGGGATAAGGACTCGCGTGGTGCACACGCGAGTGCGTGACCTATGTCAGGGGTCTATTGGGGAATCGTAGCGGGCCTCGTCGCCCTGGTGGCGGTCTTCTTCATCTGCATAGATCTGATGTATGCCGACGAGAAGGGATCGCTCAGTCAGTCCGGTCGCAGCGGGGAAAGAGTGAGTGAGCCGACAAGAGAGACGTCGACTCGCGATCGATACGCTGCGTAGGACGCGGACCAGGGAATGCGACGGACGACAGGATTCGACGAAAAGAGAGGTGGCATATGGTCGAGATGATCGGTCTCGTCACGATGGGTGCGCTCATCGGGCTGCTGGCTTGGTCGATGGCAGGAGAAAGCGAGTCTGAAAAGAGACGGATCTCAAGATCCAGCGATAGCAGCAGCGCCTCCACAGCCATCGTGAGCGGAACGCGAATCAAGCGGGCTGCCTAGGCTTGGGATCTAGCTCAGCGGCACATGCGCAGCACACGGTGCATGCCTCTTGCCCGGGCAAGGGGCATGCATGTGGATGTGAGGGTTTGTCCTCCTCATAGACAGGAGACAAAGGCGGCGGGTCGGCGGCTTCGTGCGGTGGGAACTTAGCAGGGAGGGGGGACTTTTTGCATCCGCGATCTTCCAAAGTCCGTATGTTTGGCGCCAGAAAACACCCCTACCGGAGGCTCAAAAAGTCCGTCCAGCAAGGCCGCAGCGAGTGAGTCATTGAATGCTGCGCTCTGAACGATGAACGCTGAAGTGAACATCGCTTTTCGCTCAGAGTTCAGCGTTTCCCAGCTGGCGGGCTTGTTCAGCCTCCTGTCACTTTCAGCATCTTGTCAGGTAAAGATCTGCGGTTGCCCGATCCCTGCAATGACCTCTTCTGTAATGACGATGGATTTCACGCCTTGGATAGCCGGCACGTCATACATCAGATCCAGCATGACATCCTCAAGGACTGTTCGGAGCGCCCGCGCACCGATCTTCATCTCCGCCGCTCGTCTGGCCACCGCCTTGACCGCCCCACCGGTAAATTGAAGCGTCACCCCCTCGATCTCGAACAGGGCTTCGTACTGTTTGACGAGCGCATTGCGCGGCTCCGTAAGGATGCCGATCAGGGCAGGAACATCCAGGTCTGAGAGCGTCGTGATGACGGGAAATCTGCCCACAAACTCCGGAATCATACCAAACTTGATCAAATCCTCGGATCGAGTCTCATGCAGAACGCTGGTATGACCTTCCAGTTCGACCTCAGGACGGTGCGCTTCAAACCCTAATCGCTTACGCGTGGTGCGATCAGTAATGACCTGGTCAAGCCCCACAAACGCCCCGCCGCAGATGAATAAAATGTTGGTCGTGTCCACCCGCACGTAATCCTGTTCGGGATGTTTCCGCCCCCCTTTCGGCGGCACGCTGCAGACGGTCCCCTCGACAAGCTTGAGGAGGGCCTGTTGCACACCCTCCCCCGACACGTCCCTTGTCAAGGAGGGGCTCTCCGACTTGCGGGTGATCTTATCGATCTCATCGAGATAGATGATGCCGGTCTCGGCCCGCTTCACATCGTAGTCGCAGTTCTGCAACAGCTTCAGGACGACGTTCTCGACATCCTCGCCAACATAGCCGGCTTCGGTCAGCGTCGTCGCATCGGCGATAGCGAAGGGAACGTGGAGCGTCCGGGCCCGGGTCTGAGACAACAATGTCTTGCCGGTCCCTGTCGAGCCGATCATCAGAATGTTCCCTTTCTGCAGCTCGACGTGCTGAAACCGGCCCCGATTCAAGATGCGCTTGTAGTGGTTGTACACCGCGACCGAGAGGACTTTCTTGGCCCGGTCCTGGCCGATAACATAGGCATCGAGAGTCGCCCTGATCTCGGACGGTTTGGGCACGACCATGTGTGAGAATAGGCCAGAATCGACTGCACCGTTGCGCCGGGCCAACGAGGCCGCGCAGCCCGTGACGCATTCCTCGCATATGAGCAGGACGGTTTGACTCTGGCACGAGTCGCATGTGTGCGGGACGTGGGGGATCAGCGTGCGGGCAACGCCTTCGCGCTGGCCGCAGTACGAACAGGATCGAGCGGGATGGTTCGACGGTTGTCTTGTTTCCCAAAACACCACGGCCTCCCTGAACGAAGCCGCTACTCCATCGACACGGTTATTCTATGCCCAGCCTCCCTCGACGGCAAGAGCTCGGATCGACCTGAGCCCATGCGCCACAAGCGCATGAACTGCCGTGCTTCAGCCGGACGCAGGGCTTACCCCCGCATCCCTTTCTCGTAGAACAACCCACGGTTGATATCGCCGATACTGAGCATCCCAACCAGCGTGCCCTGGTCGACGACAGGGATGCGCCGAAAATTCTTGAGCCCCATGTACGAGGCGGCTTCCAAGACGGGATCGTGGGGCGCCACCGTCAAGGGATTCCGGCTCATGATTTCTTCTATTTTCCCGCCAAGCGCCTCAGGGTATCCCTCTTCCATCTCGACAAAATCCCGGCTGTGCACGTTGTCGTGAATATAATCGCCATAGTTGGGATACAGCGGCAGCAACACATCACGCAACGTCACCATTCCAATGAGCCGGGCGTTCTCCTCGATAACGGGAATGGCGCCACAGTGGCGGTTCATCATTTTTATGACGGCCGACCGGACCGTATCTGTCTTATTGGCCGTCACGAGACCGGTTGACATGACTTCATGGACAAGCATGGCCACCTCCTTCTCTCACTGTCGTGAGCAGTCTCACTCTTCATCCCCTCTGCGCGCCATCGCCTACCCGATGCCACAACGACCGAGCCGAGTCATCGGTTTCCGAAGACCGTGCGATTCGTTGAAGAAAGAAACAACACGGGCGACCCTGCACCAAGGTGGGAGGTCGCCCGTGGCTGGCGCTTAGGACGCCGAAGGTCTCTCTATTGTGCGTTGGTAGTAAAGGCCCGTGCGAGGGATGGGGTCAAAGGCGACTCGTCAGAGGAGAAGCAGTATGTAAGCTGCTTGTATGCATCATGCCGGCCCGAGCACTCCAGAATGGCTCGTCGGTAGGTGTGCTGCCTTACGTGGCAACGCGAGAGCCGATGGAGAACCGGCTAGCGTGACTGACGAGAAGCCCGCTCGTGACTCGGCGGGCCGTTGTGATCCGGTGGACTAAGGTCTGCCATTTCCACCTCCTCCTTGGTTTGAAGTCACCTCGGGGATTGTGCCGACAGGCGCGCGCTGGGTCCTCCCCTTCACGCGAAACCTTGTACGTACGACTTCATCCTTACTCCTCTTCAAAGTATGTGTCAACGGGCGTACAGCAACATTTTCTCAGATACGCACGAGCATACCCCGTGCCAGCCTCACACAGACTCCGGCGCGGAATGAAGCAAAGACAAGGGAAGCGCCCTTGGAGAGAAGCAGCACGGGCGACCGCCGTCCCGCGAAAAGACCGGGAGCTTAGCGGGTCAACCACAATCGGTTGCGGACCGTCACCAGCGCATAGGGGAAGATCCAGAAGAGGGTGAAAAATGAAAAGTAGCCGTACAACACTCCGTACAGGAACTCTCGTGAGCGCTCGCTGTGAAGGAAATAGAGGGTATAGGACAATGACACCAACCCGATGGACAGCAGCAGACGGAGCATCGTCCAGGGGTCTTGCACGCTCAGATTGATCAAAAGGAGGAGTGAGCCGTAGGCGACCGGATAGCGCAGATTCGTGACGGTGGTTTCGATCAGGGTCAGCACCATCGCCGGAAACGGAAGCGTCCACATAATCCTCCACAGCCTGATTTCTTCCCGGATATAACTTCGCTCCCAGCGCAGGAACATGTTGCAGAGGGTCCGGTAGCGTTCCGGAGCCAAGGTATGCACGACGGCGGTACGTTGGTACACAGACTTGTAGCCGGAGGCCAGGACGTCGTTCGTGAGCGCCCGATCCTCTCCGATGGTGCAGGCTTCGCCGAAAAAGCGCTGGCGGAACCATGCGGGCACCAGGGGCTTGAGCACCGAGGCCCGATAGGCCGATAGCGCCCCTGGACAGCAATACACCGTGCCATATGACGATTGTGCGCTTCGGAGAAAATCGAAGGACAGGACGAACCGGACATGGAGCATGCGGGGCAGCAACCCACGGAATCGGTTCAGCACACAGACTTTCCCCGCCACCACGCCGACCCGCTCGTCCCGGAACGGACCTGCGATGGCCAGAAGCGCCCCCCGCTCCACGAGACTGTCTGAATCGACGGTCACAATAATGTCTCCCGCCGCTCTCTCAAATCCGGCGGCGAGCGCAGCACGTTTCCCTTGATTGACCGGCAACCGCACCGTACGCACGAGATCGCAGTGTTGTTGCGCCGCCAGGCTCACATGCGTCCAGGTGTCGTCCGTGCTGCCGTCGTCCACGACGATGATGTCCAAACGATCGCGGGGATATTCGGCCCGCACACAGGCATCCACGGTTTGCCGGACCATCGCGCCTTCATTGTAGGCGGGAATCACCACGGACAGCCTGGGGGCCTGCTCGTAGTCGACCGGAGCAACCGGGTGATACCGCAACCAGAGGAGGGTACGGACCGCGAGAAGCACCATCCCCATGGTGAACCACAGCAAGCTTGGCCTCGCAATGACGGCGGCCCAACCCTGGATCGACAGCGACTCGGCAAGCGGGTCAAAGACTTCATGACCGAAACGAATCACCGTGACGATCACGATCCCAAACAGCATGATCGTCCCGATGATGAAGCGTGAGTCGACATTGAACAACCTGTGCCCGTCGTCCGATGAACGAGCGAGGAGCACCGATGGGGAGGAAGAATTGATCGTGAGAGGGTCCATATAGACGTCATCCTAACTCTAGAAGCCAGGGGTCAGAACCGGCAAAATTACGTGGCACCGTGGCGATCTGTCAAGAGTGCGGATGTAGCTCGATCATGCTCCGCTGACAGGTCATCGTCTTGCCGGAGACCGCTGACCTCTTCGATGGATTGGCTGTTCGGCGAGAGGCGGGGTTCGTCGTCCATCTGCCCGGCAGGACGAGGCGAGCAGATCGTTACTGTGGCTTGTTGACGTTGGCGTTGCTGCCGAAGACCGGCAGGGAGGCGAGGTTCT